>JAEZCV010000006.1 GCA_023429985.1 Bacteroidota bacterium
ATTCACTAGCGCAGATCGCGCTGATTCAATTCCTTTTTAAATTGAATAAATAATTTATATCCGGAAACAGAATCCACGCTAAAATTGAGTATTATTATGATGAAGAAAATTTCTCCACTCCCGGAAACAATGCTTTGGAACATATAGCCACAAATATCATAGGCACCATTACCAATTCAGGCGTAGCGGGTTCATTGATAAAGCCCGGAGGCAGCATTATTGGAAGTGATCTGGAAAACAATAATCCACTCGCTGAATTGTTAGATATTTACCAGGAAGAAGATCCTAATTCCAGTAACCTTGCTCCCAAGGCTTACCTGGCTGTATTATTTTTTGATGAACGTTTTCAGTTTGATTATGCCAGCAGCTATGTTGAAAAAGTGATTTACAATCCTGGGGATCCAGAAGAAATAGATTGGATGTCTACCAATGCCAGGGAAGCCAATAAAAATGGTTATGCCTATATCTTCTTTATTAACGAAAGCGAAGAGAACGTGTACTTCGATAACTTTATGTTAAGCCATGAAAGAGGAAGAATATTGGATGAAACACATTATTATCCTTTCGGACTCTCCATGAGTGGCATCAGTTCTAAAGCGGCAAGTTTTGGAAGTCCATCCAACAAGTTTAAGTTTAATAGTAAAGAAGAGCAGCGGGAAGAGTTCTCTGATGGAAGTGGTCTTGAATGGTTGGACTATGGCGCCAGAATGTATGATAAGCAGGTTGGCAGGTTCTTCAATGCTGACCCCATGGCAGACCATGCGAAGCTAATAGGCACATCACCTTATTGTTTCTCATTAAATAACCCGATTTTATATTATGATGAAGATGGAGCTTTTCCCATTGAGATACATGTAAGAAGCTTTGCGCCGTTTAATCATTTTGGTGGCGGATTATGGAAAGGAGACGGAAATAACAGAAGGTTCTCAACAATCTATGCAGGAAATACTTCTCGTATTCGACAGATTACTTCTTACGAAACGACAACCATGGCTTCCAGTAGCACGGCTTACGGGGCAAGGTCTCATTCAAGATATGGAGCGAATGCCTATTCTGATGCCAGAATAGAAGATGACTTTTCTTATGGAAGCAGAATTTACACTCACTTGTCAGGAGATAATGATGCCTTAATTCCTGGCATTGACTGGGGTGGACCTACTCATGATATTGACGTTTGGACAGACGTTCACATCGGCGTTACAGAAAATAAAGACGGCTCTTCTATTTTAAGTTTAAAAGGTGATTTGGCTGGCGATGGCTTCCCAAGTTCAGAAGCTTTTGTTGTAGATGGAACTGGAAAGAATAAAGTATTCTTAGGAGTAGGAGCAGCAAAAGCAGGACCGGACAAAGGACCGTTTGTGACGTTAGCAGGAGATAAAAAAGAAAAACAGTTTGATATTAATGTTCGGATTGCAGTAGATAAGAAAGGAAGGTTTACAGGTGTTTATTCAACAGATAAGGACGGCAAAGAAATAATTATATCAATTGCTGAATGGAACAAGAATTTTGAAAATCAAAATCCACGGGGCAAATGAGTAAGTTCAAGTTTTCCATCACTACTCTTGCTATACTGGTTTTGAGTTCTTTTGTTCCAGTTTTGCAAGTGCTGCTTTTAACTGCCAATGGTGCGTTTGTAAGTTTGTTTACAAGTGCTGATGATAAGATTATTTTAATAGTGAATGGCGTAGGTTCTTTACTGATGTTAGTGCTATTCTATCTATCTAAAAGTACTTTGGCAAAAATCCTTTCTATTATAGGTGTATTATTATTTTTTGTGCCTTTTCTGTTTTATGCAACTGAAAACTCAATTAGCACAGAGAAGTTTTATTTTTTACAATTTCTGATAATTGGAGTAATTACAGGGATAATACTTGCAGCGATTGAAGCATTTAAACGAAGAGCCGCTCATTGAGCGGCTGTTGTGTTACGAAGGTATCCCTCCGTCCAACTACATCTTGTTTGTTTAAGATAAATTGTTTTGGATTATTTATTGAAGCGATGTGGAAGCAATTCGTGGACTTTGTTGATGGGTGCATAGCAATATGTTCCTGCATGCTCCGATCTGCGAAGTTCTGCGCAGGTGCATTTTGCAACAAGCATTTGATCTTCCTAATCCGCGAAAATCAGCGGGAAAATAAAATGTAGTTTCCCGCTGATTTTAGCAGATGGGAAAAAGCTGTTGCTGTTTCCTGCGCACCTATGCGCAGATTGCTCAGATGAATTTTTAAAAATTTTCGGACCCTTAGTCTTTTTAAAAGCGCTCCACTACTTTCAATCCCGAAGGGATTGCATATTTATAGCAAATTGCGAAAAGTCATGTAATGCGACCCCGAAGGGGTCGAATAAAATTCTAAATATTGGCTGCTATAAATATTTGAACCCTTCGGGTTCTTTGCATATTTCATGCGAACCGAATATTTTCGAAGGACACATTGTCTGAACTATTCAATGTAAACTGGCTCCTGCATTGGATATGAAATGGATGGCTAATTGGGGTTGAATGTTAGATAATCATCGTTTTAACCGTGGGTTTATGGAATTACAGGAGGAATCAATTAATTGGATTTATCTATTTTTTAAAAATATTTGATGTATGGATAATTAATTCATAAATTCTTCCATCGCCCTATTGAATAAACAATTAATGCCACTTATTTCTCTTCCTGTCCCAGGTGGTGAATCCAACCTTGAACTGAATGGGATTATTGAATTGATTGGCTACCGACCCCACTACATATATACCTAATTTAAATTTGGTTAATGGATTGAAAGGCCATTTGAAAACGCGTTCCACACCTCCAAATAATTCAGCATATCTTAAATTTCTTTCAGGAGCAATTAAAAATCCTCCACCTACAATTTCTCTCAACTGCAGTTTTTTCAGGATGGGTATTTTGTTGATCAAGGCTCCATTGAATTCATGCACCATATGTCCCTGATAAAACCTGTCGAACAAGGGGAAAGTGGAATCAAGTGCCTGGAAGGCTTCATCGGGGTTCATAAACAACCATGGATCACCTCTTCGCTGAAATGAATAGTCCAGTAACTGGAGTTCCTTCCTGTTTAAAAAACTTCCGCTCTTAACATTATAACGGGTAGTGCCCATAATGCCCAATTGAATTGATTGTTCCATACCAAATTCCAGGTAATCAAAATCAACAATTGAGTTAATTGGACCGGGGATGCCTTTCCGGTAAGTTAAAAAGAAGGTGGGCCATTTGGATCCCAGGATGATCTTTTCTTTTGGTTCCCGAATATATCTTTGCCTGGGAGTATATCTTATATCAACTTTCGCATATACGGCATTGTAAGGGTCGAATGCTACCGGTTCGTTTTCATCAAGAATACCTCCCAGCAGGCTGTCTAATTTATCATTTGTTTTATAACCATTCACCGAACGTCTCAGCGCCAGGTCGGCTTCTGTGTAAATGAATAATCCATTTGCAACCTCCAGTCCATGCCCCACCGCAAAATAATTATTCAGAAAATAGCTGCTTCTTTTGATCTGGTTGATCCATGCATCTCCCTGGTAAATGCGGTCGAAATCGCGGTTGATCTCAAACTTGTAAAATCCCCTGTTAAAAGGATTATACATTCTTGTGAGCTGCAGGTTTCCATTGATATCCTTGTTCCTGAAACCATAGCTGATTTCTGAGTATATCTTAATATCTTTTCTTGAAGTAAACCTCTTGAAATAATAGAACGAAGGTCTGATCCTTCCTCCACCAAACTGGAATGGTTCATACAAGGAGATCAGTGGTGGAATCACCCATTCCCTTTCTTTTTTCCTGTCGTAAAATGTTTGTCCAAACAAACCAATTTTTTTCCACGTTACTTTATTGTTTGCCCGTTCAAGGCTGTCGAGATAGGCTTCGGTATGTGTAACCCTGTAAATACTGTCGCGGTAATGAATGAACCTGATCTCTCTTTCTGTTAATGGTTCGGTTCTTACGGTCTCCCAGAAAAGACTGTCCTTTTCATAAGCTTCCTGGTTGGTGGAGCTGATCTCCAGTCCAAAGGTGCGGCGCGGGAAATTTTTATTCAATTCAAAATCATGATAAGTAACAAGGGTTTGCCCGGAAAGTTTTCGCTTGTTTGATTTTGAGTAATAATTAAACTGCTGGCGGGTGAGCATCCATGCCTGGTTGTTTACGTAACTGTATTTCTGGTCAACTTCAAAATAATCGTATTCGGTAAGATGGTAACTCGGGAATCTGAACTTCGATTCAAGTATCGCCCATGAACTGTCAGCAATAAATACTTCGCCTTCTACCGTTGCATTACTGATCTGCCTGGGTTTAACAGAGATGTGATAAACGCGTTTTCCATCTCTTCTTTCAATTTTTATTGTTTTGAACTTATAAGCCATCAATCCACTGTAACTGAAAGGCGATAAAAACGGGGTGGTGGAAATGGAAGGAACCTTAACAAGGTTATTGTAAAAATTAAAATCACCGGCAGTGGTACTTAGGTAATACAGATCCTCAGCATTACCCATTTTTTTTACCCCGAGCCTTTCTTCTTTCATTCTTGAGTCGGATTCGTAATCCAGCTGAAGAGAAATTTCAGCCATAGCCATGCCTTCAAGGTCTTCCTTTTCAAAATCGGCCGTATCGGTTTTGCCGCGGTTCTTTTTATTGATGGATGAATCCTGCTGAAGTGCTTTAATGTATATTTTACTGGAATAGGGTCCTGCGGCTGAAAGAATTTTATCCTTGTTCCGTATCACGTTTCGAACAATTTCCTCCGACCGGTCTTTTGGTTTAACTGTTATAATAATGTCCTCAAGGCTGTTCTCTTCTTCATTTTCTTCAAGAATAATATTTTGAACATAATCCGATGTAACGGTTATCCTCAGGGTCTGATGCTTATAACCCACCATGCTAACCATAATATCGTAAGTTCCACGCTGCACTTTCAAAGCATAGGTGCCATCTTCTTTTGTTATGGTGCCTTCCTGTGATTGTTTGAACTGTATGCTTACAAAAGCAAGTGGTTCAAGTTTATTGTTGGTAACCTTTCCCGAAATGACATAGGATTGAGAGAAGCCCTGTATAGCAAAGAATAAGAAAATGAACAAAAATGATAATTTATGCATAGGGGCTTGCTTTAGTAATTCTGCTGGTGTAAAAATTGTTCCGGTGGTTCATAAAATGATTCTCTGCAAAACTAGAAACTGAGCCAGATATTACTACTTCCGTTGCATTGTTTTAAGCAGTTATTTGCATTATTTGGTCGATTTTAACATTCAGCTGCCTGAGTTCACAAGGAAGCTTTTTACTTTTAAGAACCTAATCAATCATATGCGCTATTTATTTTTACTCCTTTTGATTTTTCCCCTGGCAGTTAATAGCCAGGAATGTAATATTTTGAAAAAAGTGGACCAGTTCAGTCAGGAAAATCTGCTTTCCACTGGCTTTATGCATTTCTCCGGAGAAAAGGGTGAGAAAGTATCGTTAACGATAGAAGCCGACAGCAGGGAAATTCGTTTACTATTTTCCGCAAAAGGAAACTGTTTCAACGACCAGTCAAAGGCCGTTTTTGTATTTGATGGCAGTAAATCAAAATCAACCCAAAAGAATACAGCTGCCATGAATTGCGATGGCATCTTTACTATCGTTTTCCGGAATACGAGTACAACGCCCTTTGCACTTAAAAAGATCGCCACCCAAAAAGCTACCTATATTGAGTTAAATGGAAGTAATAACCAGAAGATAATGCTTACGCTTACCGATGAACAAAAAGCCCAGCTTGTTGAAAAAGCAAATTGCCTGGTGGAAGAATCTAAATCTCTTCGCACATCCTGATCATTAAGCTTATCTATAACGGTTGGCAGGAAAGTTGAATACCTATGTTCAAAATTGTAAACTATGCCAACAAATTACAACCCCGAGCACAAAGAAGGTACCGTAGCAAAGGCAATTGAACGTCAAACGGCGAAAATTCCTTCTGATGTTTATTTATGGACTGCACTAGGATGCATGGCCATTTCTTTAACACTGCAGATACTTGGAAAGAAAAAAGAAAGCTTGTTTGTAGGTCAGTGGCCTGCACCATTTCTTATTATGGGGCTTTACAATAAAGTTGTAAAGCTGGAAGGTCATGATTAAAATAAAAGAGCAGTGATCCTGCTCTTTTATTTTTCTTTCAACGATTCAATTACACCATTAAATGAAACGGTTTCCCTGTTAGTGCTGATCACCTGCAGGCTGGCATAACCGTTGTTCGATACACTTAAAAATAGTTGCCGCACCTGCATCTGGTCCGCAGGTTCAAACCTGAATTCCCATCTTCCGTCGTGGATACGGGAAGTTTTAGTAAATGCAGTTGTATTTAACTGAATAGGGCCACCGTTCCTGTTGGTAGACGGACCAAAAGCCCGACCAAAAAAAGGCAGCAATACAGAAATGGAATCGTCCATTAATTTCAAACCATACCCTGCACCGGCAATAGAACCGGGATTTATTCCGGGAGGCGTCATGGATTGTGCAATAAATTCAAATTCCTGCGATTCGATCAATAATGCTGTTTCACTATTGCCCGGAAGGCGGGCACTGCTGCAGGAGGCCAGGATCAATATAATGAAGAGATAGGCGGTTTTTTTCATAATTTATATATGCCAAAGCCATACCATTCAGTACCTGATCTGCTAAACTTATTTTTTTGCTTTATAATTTTTGTAGCTGGCTTCGGTAAATTCTTTCTGCAGTTCTTTATTGATGATCACCCCGGCTTTGGCACCTTCAGCGGCTGCTACTACTACAAAATGCATATCTTTTGAGGCATCACCAGCCACGTAAAGTCCGGGTATATTGGTTTGTTCATATTTATTTGTGATCACCACGCCCTTCCGGCTCATATTGCAGCCAAAAGCTTCTGCCAGGTTGCATTGCTGTGTGTATCCATTAACAAAAAACAAGGCATCGCAATCTATAGTCTCACCATTTTGAAGAAGTATTTTTTGAACCTGTCCTTTTTCTTCAATTAAAGCATCAATGGGTGTAACAATAACAGGGATGTTCATGGCCTCCAGCTGTTCTTTTTGTTCGGGTTTTAATTTGTATTTGCCATCAGTGAAGTATGAGATATGGTTGGACCATGCTTTTAAATTCAGTGCAAGTTCATAGCCTTCCTTGTTTTTTGCGTATACGGCAATCTTTTTATCTCTCACTTCCCAGCCATCGCAGTAAGGGCAATGGAAAACCGATTTTCCATAACAGGCTTCAAAGCCTTTTATTGGCGGAACGTTGTCGGAAAGGCCGGTGGCCACCAGCAATTTTTTAGAATAATAAATTTCACCATCGTTATCATAAACCTGGAAAACTTCCTGTTCATTTCTCCTGGCATTGATGATCTTTTTATTTAAAAGCCGCACTCCATATTTCTCAACCTCCTTGCGGGAAATATTAATAAAGTCTTTAGGCAGAATATCATCCCGCGTGAGATAGTTGTGCATGCCATGCGAAGCAATATTTCTTTGGTTAGAGGTATCAAAAACAATCACCTTCCTTCTGCATCTTCCCAGTACCACGGCTGCATTGAGCCCCGCCGGGCCACCTCCCACAATTATACAATCCATAATGTCCATATCATTCAATTAATAGTATGAAACTAGGCTTCAAATAAAAAATAAGGACATTTAAAACCTTTGATCATTAACAATGGTTTTGAAACATTGTATACAGGCACATCGTCGTTGGTTTTGCCTTCAAATGTTCCAATGTGTGCATGACCGTGAAATGCTGCCAGCACTTTATGCCTGTTCAGGGGTTCGGCAAGCCGCGAGCAGCCGAGGAAGGGATGTATGCCTTCCGGTTCGCCAACAACTGTTTCCCTAATAGGCGAATAATGAAGGATGGCAATTTTTTTTATATCACGTTGTTCTGCATCAAGTCTTGCCAGCGCCCGGTCGAGGTGAAGCGCTTCATCAACTGCTTCCTGTACAAAAGCTTTCATGGCGCCTTCGCCAAAGAAAGAAAGCATATGTTTATCAAAACCTCCACCAAAACCTTTTACTCCGGCAAAACCAACATTTCCAATAACAATGGCTTCACCATCTAAAATGTGAACACCTTCTTTTAAAAGTATTTGCCTTATAAGTTTATGTCTTCCTTTTTCATAATCATGATTTCCCAGAACAGCAACAACGGGAATGGTACATGATTTCAGTTCATCGGCCAGTATCTGGGCTTCCTGCTCATCGCCTGTATCGGTAAGGTCGCCTGCAATAATCAGTACATCAGCCTCATGCGAAACTTCTTTAAAAAATTCCACCCATTTTCCTTTGTCACCTTCCCGAACATGGATGTCGCCCACCGCAGCGATCCTGGTTTTAGTTTCATCGGCCATACTAAACAGTTTTAATGGTGTATGTCTTATAATTCCAATCCTTTATATCCACTTCGTATTGTGTTTGATCAATCATTGGGCCACGACATACTTTTTCATAGGCCGGGGGAAGGTCGTATTGTTCATTAGCCCTTCTTATTAATTCATCAAAAAGCCATTTGGGAACGATTTCATGAAATTCGGAAGGATATACAAACTGAAATTGTAACAATTGCGAAAGCAGGATATGCCAGTGCGGGTCCATGCGGAACAGCAACCGTTTCCAGTCGAAATTCTTCCCTGTTTTTAACCAAATGTGATTCACATCTGCGCCGTCGTAGCGTTCGCGGTTTAGCACATAAAGTTTACAAAACACCAACTCCTCTGCGGGAAGCATCAATACATCTTCACCAACAAAACTGGATGGTGTTGCATTTTCAAGCCAGCTGTCATCAACTGTACAGATATTATTTACTGTATCGAAGATGATATCAATAAAATATTCGCCATTATAGATCTTGGCCAGCCATCTTACATCGTAGAGGTCGGTTTTGAATCCTTTGGCAGCAAAAAATTTTAAAATACCTGGGTAATCACTGGGTTTGCAAAACACATCAAGATCCTTGGTATCACGGTAAATTCCGGTATAGCTGAACATGGCAAAAGCGCCTCCCAACATAAAGGGAACCTGGCTTTCTTTTAATAACTGGATGGCCTGCTTGTAAAACGCTTCCGACTCTTTCCTTTGTTCTTCTGTATGAACCATATAACTCTTTTAGCTTTTTCCTTTCTTGAGGAATAAGATAAAAGAACGTGCCAAGAAACCGACTGTGCATTTACATGGTTCCTGGCTTTAAAATTATTATTTGAGGAAATTCAGGTACAGCCATTATACCTGGTAGCAAACCGCATTGATGTTCATGCCGGCGCCTACCGAAGCAAATAAAACAAAATCGCCTTTTTCTATGGAATGATCTTCAACTTGGCCTTTTACTGTAAGATCGTATAAAGTGGGGATGGTAGCCACAGAACTGTTGCCCAGCCATTGAATACACATAGGCATAACGGCAGGAGGGTAATCATTTATCCCATATAATTTAAAAAGACGTTTAACGATGGCTTCATCCATTTTTTCGTTTGCCTGGTGAATGAATACTTTGCTCAACTGGTCAATATGCAATCCGGCTTTGTCAAGGCAAGCCTTCATAGCTGCTGCCACATGATTAATAGCATATTCATAAACCTTCCTGCCTTTCATTTTAATATACTTCACCGATTCATCGGCATCCGGGTTGTAGGAAGGACCCATGGAAATATAATACGCTTCTTCAGTGGAATGGCTCATGGCCAGGGAAGCCAGTATGCCACCAGATTCAACATCTTTTTGTTCAAGAATTACAGCTCCTGCACCATCGCTGAAGATCATGCTGTCGCGGTCGTGCATATCAATAACGCGCGATAAGGTTTCGGCTCCAATGATCAGCGCTTTTTTGGCCATGCCTGCCTTGAAGAAGGCATCGGCCTGTATCATGGCCTGCACCCAGCCCGGACAACCAAATAATATATCATAGGCAACACAGGCAGGATTTGAAATGCCAAGATTATGCTTGACACGGTTGGCTATGGAGGGAACGGCATCCGATTGAATGGTATTTTTTACAACATTGCCGAAATTATGGGCCACAATGATCTGGTCGAAAGTTTCGGGATCTGTGCCACTGGATTCTATGGCAGCACGTGCAGCAATAGTGGCAATATCCGAAGTGTTGAGATCATTAGGAGCATAACGCCTTTCAGTTATTCCCGTGATCTGCTTGAACTTTTCAACTATTTCGGCCGGAGCAGTTTCAATAGGTTGATGATCTTCGGCAAAAAACCTTTTTTCAGCAAATTCCCTGTTGGTAACCAATTTTTCCGGTATATACGAGCCTGTTCCTGTTATTATTGATCTATGCTGCATGAATTAAAATTAAGGTATAAAGCAGCAACCGTTTGATAACAAATGTAGTAATAAACAGTTTATCCCGACAGAGCTGACCGGGTAAGCAATAATTATGGTAAATGCTTTATGCCGGGCTGTTGATTAAAAAATACAGGCTGGCAGCAATGATGGCGGAAAACAAAAGGCAAAGCAGGCAGGCGCGAATGAGCGAATTCTGCAGAATTTTGATCTTAAGGATGTTGGTTCTCATTGATGATTTTTATTTAGGATAAAAAGACAGGATAAAGATAATATGTGTGGTGAGATTTGCAACTAGTAAAAGTACTTAGAGAATTGGGAATTTTGGAAATTGGAAAAATTTGTTGTTCGCCTATTCACTACTCACTACTCACTATTCACTACCTGCCTTCCGGCAGGCAGGCTCACCATTCACTACTCACCATTCGCCTCACAGCTAATAACATAATTCTCCAGTTCTATAAATGTTCCTTCGAACATATAACCCGGTTCTTTTTTTGCCAGGCAACCTTTAATGCTAAAGCCATTTGAGATCATTAATTGATGCAGCGCTTCTTCGTTATATTTTCTAAATCCATATTCGGTAAAAGGCATGAAATCCATGGCAGATTTTGAACGAATTGCAAAAACTGCAATGCCGCCGGGTTGCAAAATTCTCCTGATTTCCGAAAGTTCTGCTGCTGCATCACCCCAGAAATAAAGTGTATTTACCGAAAGGAATTTTGTAAATGTTTTGGAATGAAAGGGAAGGGAAGATGCAGTGCCAAAAGAAAATCCTGCCCTTCCGGAAGCAATATATTTATCATTGATGCGTATCGCTTCATCTACCATCAGTTCGGAAAAGTCAATACCATGGTATTGTATGGAAGGGTGCATGTTTAAAATGTTTTTCACAAAATATCCATTGCCCATACCAATTTCAAGCACCTTGTCATTAGGTTGCAACTGTAATGCATCAATAGCCCAATGGTTGATCAGCTCATTTCCTTTGTTCATCATGGCGGCAACTTCAGTTCCCAATTTTCCATCAGGCTTTTTCAGCTGAGCTGCCAGTTCTTCTTGGTCCATCCGGTAAAACTAAGCGATTAAAAACTTTGCAAACTATTTTACCTCAGAAGGGTCAACAGTTCCTGCGTGATAACCTGGCTAGTGCCATTAGGTGAGGCAAAACACCAGTTTATAATATGCTTTGGATTGGTCCATGCTTCCCAAACTTTTTTTACAGTTGCATTTACCGTTGTTTCAATGGTAATGGAAACTTGATTTGTTGTTTCCATAATCAAATGTTTGTGCAAATGTATGCAAGACGTTTTAGCCGGTAAAGGGTGAATTACGACAAACAGAGGTGGCGATGAAGCGCCGGATTTATCAGGGAGTTTTTATGAATTTCTCTATGATCCTGCCTTCTCTCACAATATGGGTGATCTCGAGTATATCTTCATTAACAGAAACGGCTACAGAGTAGGGTTGAACCTGGCAGGGTGTGGAAATCTCTACCTTTGTTTCACTTATTACCTGGAAGCTTCCCATGCAGAGCGTAAAATCAGCGCCATTAGGTCTTTTCTCCAGGTAACTTCCATTTGCCTCGAACTGCATTTCCATCTGGTGTTCGGCAGGAACATTTTCCCAGGTGAATTGTCCGCCGTTTACATAGGCATCCATTTTTTCGGATAACTTCCACTTCCCAATGATGTTGGTATTAAAATTTTCTTTTTTACAGGACGTAAAAAACAGGGTTATAAATACAAAGGGTATGAGATATCTCATGGGGTTGGATTGGAGGTTGAAACTAATAGAATTTCTTCAGAAATGCAAGGTAAAACGGTGAATCCGCATGATTTGCCGATTGTTTACCTTTGAAAAAACCACATTATGAAACAAGGCCTGTTTATACTCCTGTTTTTGGTATTACAATCTTTTATTATGAATGAAAACGAAGTAATGAATCAAGAAAGTAAGCTTAATGGTGCCTGGAAGCTGGACGATGTTGCACATGATGAAGTATTGATATTTATTGATGGATATTTTACTCAAAGCGTTTTTAACAGAACCACCAAAGAATTTACAGGCACGCGGGGTGGAACCTATAGTTATTTGAATGGTGAATTAAAGGTGAAGTATGAATTTGATACAGCCGATGAAACAGCCATTGGCAGTACAAAAACTTACCGCCTTGATTTGGATGGCGATGAACTGAAAACTGATTTAAATGGTTCCATGCAGGAATGGGAGCAGGAAGATGAAGGGGAAGGCAACTTGTCCGGATTATGGAAAATCAGTGCCAGGATGCAGAATAATGAGATGCGTGAAATTCACCAGTCAGGCACACGTAAAACAATAAAGATACTTTCTGCCACACGATTTCAATGGGCAGCAATTGATCCAGGCAAAAAACAATTCTCAGGAACAGGAGGAGGAAAATATGAATTTAAAGATGGAAAGTATATAGAGCATATCGAGTTCTTTTCACGCGACAGTGCCAGGGTAGGAAGTTCATTGCAGTTTGATGGTAAACTGGAAAACGGCGACTGGCATCACAGCGGGAAAAGCTCTAAGGGAGATGATATTTATGAGGTTTGGAAAAGGAAAGGCAATTAGCGAATTGGCGAATTAGCAAATTGGAAATGGAATAAAAAAAAGCCCCTGCATTTGCGGGGGCTTTTCAAAAACAATATCAATTAATACCTGTAATGCTCCGGCTTGAACGGTCCTTCTTTAGGAATTCCTAAATACTCAGACTGTGCATCGGTAAGTTCATCCAGTTCAACACCAATTTTGGCAAGGTGCAAACGGGCAACTTTTTCATCGAGGTGTTTAGGTAAAACATAAACCTTGTTCTCGTAATTCTTTCCATTTGTCCAAAGTTCAATCTGGGCCAGTGTTTGGTTTGTGAAAGAGTTTGACATAACAAATGAAGGGTGACCGGTAGCACAACCCAGGTTCACCAAACGGCCTTCGGCAAGAAGAATGATATCTTTTCCATCTACATTGTAAATATCAACCTGTGGTTTGATGGTATCTTTTGTATGACCGTAGTTATCGTTCAGCCATGCCACATCAATTTCAATATCAAAGTGACCGATATTACAAACGATGGTCTTATCCTTCATCAGTTTGAAATGCTCACCAGTGATCAGGTCGCGGCAACCGGAAGCAGTAACAACAATGTCGGCTTCTTTAACGGCATCCTTCATTTTCTTAACTTCAAATCCGTCCATGGCAGCCTGCAATGCACAAATAGGATCGATTTCGGTAACAATAACGCGGCAACCGGCACCCTGCAATGAAGCAGCAGAACCTTTACCTACGTCGCCATAAGAACCAACAACAGCAACTTTACCTGCCATCATTACATCGGTAGCACGACGAATAGCATCTACCAAAGATTCTTTACATCCGTATTTATTATCGAATTTAGACTTGGTAACCGAATCGTTCACGTTAATAGCAGGAACAGGTAAACTTCCTTTAACCATTCTTTCGTATAAACGATGAACACCTGTAGTGGTTTCTTCAGAAATACCTTTCACATGCTGAACCAGTTCGGGGTATTTGTCAAGAACCATATTGGTAAGATCGCCACCATCGTCAAGGATCATATTCAAAGGACGATCGGCGCTGCCAAAGAAAAGCGTTTGTTCTATACACCAGTCAGCTTCTTCCATAGTTTGACCTTTCCATGCAAATACACCAATACCTGCAGCAGCAATAGCGGCAGCAGCATGGTCCTGGGTAGAAAAGATATTGCATGAACTCCATTTAACTTCCGCACCTAAAGCCACAAGGGTTTCAATTAAAACAGCTGTTTGAATGGTCATGTGTAAACAACCGGCAATGCGGGCACCTTTTAAAGGTTGTGCAGCACCATATTCTTCACGAATTGCCATAAGACCGGGCATTTCTGCTTCGGCAAGACGAATTTCTTTACGGCCCCATTCTGCGAGGCTCATGTCTTTCACCTTGTGAGCAAGGCTGAAATCGATGTTTGTTGTAATTGTTGACATAGTAAGTATTAATTAGTTGAAAACTTGAGCCACAAAATTAATTTAATAGATGAATTTTCTAAGTAAAATCAAAAATTCAGTGGAAAACTCTATAAAATTGTAATTTGTAGGATAAAACACTTTCAAACTATGGCTAAAGCAGTGACAAAAGAAGAAATGCCCCTGCCCGATGATAAGGATCTTGAGATCATCAGGCTCCTGCAGAAAAATTCCCGCATGACCATAAAGGAAATAGCGGAGAAAGTTCATCTTAGCACTACCCCTGTTCATGAACGTATCAGGAGAATGGAGGAAAACGGAACCATTAAACAATATACTGCCGTAATTAATGGTGCCTCTTTAAAAAGAGGACTGATGGTGATCTGTTATGTATCGTTGAAACAACACAGTAAGAATGCCGGAACTAAATTCATTCAAAGCATTTTAGAAATGGATGAAGTGCTGGAATGCTTAACCATTTCGGGTGAATTTGATTTTATGTTGAAAGTTGCCACAGAAAATATGGATAGTTATTATAATTTTCATGTGAACAAATTAAGCGCCATAGAAAATGTTGGTAATGTGCAAAGTGTTTTTGTAATGGGAATCGTGAAAATGGTGTATTAAACAAATCATGATTTATTTTTTATGAAGATCAAGACCTGCCTGCTAATTGCCCTCTCAGTTTTCTTATTTCAACAAATGGCAGCGCAAGAATTTGGTGGTTTCCCTGCTTATTTTCGGTGGAAGCAGGTAAATACCGACACAGCGACAGTGATCTTTACAGGTGAAATTTCCGGTTATGCAGAACGTATTGCAGGTTTAATACATCGTATGGCTGCAGATACCTCATTTTCTTTAGGACCTGCACAAAAAAAGATCGATATTCTCCTGCATAACCAAAGTACAACAGCAAATGGATATGTTGCGCTGGGTCCATTTCGAAGCGAATTTTTCATGGTGCCCGTTTCATCAATATTTGATTTCGGCAATCTTTCCTGGCAGGAAAACCTTGCCATTCATGAATACCGTCACGTTCAGCAATACAATAATTTTAATAATGGACTTACCAAAGTGTTTTCATTTTTATTAGGTGAACAGGGGCAGGATCTTGCCAATGCGATAACAATACCCAACTGGTTTTTTGAAGGCGATGCCGTATTTGCCGAAACGGTTTACTCTAACCAGGGAAGAGGAAGATTGCCTTATTTCCTGAGTGGATATAAATCGCTTTGGGCAGAAGGAAAAGATTATAGCTGGATGAAACTGCGCAATGGTTCATTAAAACATTATGTTCCCAATCATTACCAGCTCGGCTACCTGCTTACTAATTATGGATACGAAAAATATGGAAATGATTTCTGGCAAAAAGTTACCAGGGATGCAAGTTCATTTAAAGGATTGTTTTACCCTTTTCAAAAAGCAGTGAAAAAGTATTCCGGACAGAATTTTACTTCTTTCAGAAAAGATGCACTTTCTCATTATAAAATTCAGGTGAATAAGGAAGAATCTTTCCAGGAAAACAGTACCGTTACCAGTTATTATCATCCTCAATATATTTCTGATGACAGCATCATTTATTTAAAAACTGCTTTTGACAGGCTGCCTGCATTTTATATCAGGACAAACAAGGGTGAGAAAAAAATCAGTCTTCGCAACATCAGCTCCGAAGAATGGTTCAGTTATCGTGCTGGTAAAGTTGCTTACACTGCATTCAGCAGGCATGCAAGATGGGGATTGATCAATTATAATGATATTGTTATGCTCGATCTTTCAACAGGTAAAGAAAAGAGGTTAACAAAAAAGAAGCGTTATTACACTCCCGATATTTCGCCTTCTTCAAATTCCATTATTGCTGTTGAAATGAATGACAGTCTGCATACCAACCTTCACCTTCTTGATATTCACTCAGGAGCGGCAGTGGAACTAGTAAAGGGTAATAATGAGATGTTCTTCATACAGCCAAGATTTGTGAATGAAGAGAAAATTGTGATGGGAGTTAGAAACGGCAGATCGGAAATTGCGCTGCGCCTGTACGATCTGAATTCTAAGAAATGGGAGGACATTGTTCCATTTTCAAACTATACAACCGGCCTGCCCTTTGTAAAAGATGAAAAGATTTTTTTTGTTTCGGGTTTATCAGGTAACGACGAGATCTATGAATATGATATGAACAGTGGTAAGATTTTTCGTTTAACCCAAACGCAAACCGGCAACTATTATCCTGCTGTTTATAATAATAAAATTACATGGTCGCATTTTACGGCAAACGGACTTGCATTAAAGCAATCGGCTTTAGATGAAATGAAGAGGGTGGAAGTAGGTCCTTCGTCCTGGAGATCAAAACAGGAAAAAACAATGTTTGATCCCGGATTTGAGAAAAGTCTGCTCTCTGCTCAGCCAGTACGATTTCCTGTAAAAAGATATTCACGGGGAACAGGGTTGTTTAATTTTCACAGCTGGCGTCCCGATTATGCCGATCCTGAATTCATGCTTCGGTTTTTCAGTGATAATATTCTCAACACGTTTTCAAACGAATTGTTTTACAGGTTCAACCAGAATGAAACATCTCATTCGGTGGGATGGAACGCAGCTTATGGCGGTTTGTACCCGGTTATTACTACCGGCATTGAATATATTGCGAACAGGAGTTTTGATTTTGGTGCACAAAACCTCGACCTTAACCAGTTTGAAGCAAGAGCAGGAATTCAGATACCGCTCAATTTTACAAAAGGCAATTTTTACAGGAATATCAATTTTGGATCGAACTATGTTTTTAGCCGTGTGATGCCAACTGGTTTTTATAAAGATTCTTTCTTCGCCTATAACACTACCTATTTTCATCACTTCCTTAACTGGTCGCAATATTTGCCAACCGCTGTACAACATATTTATCCAAAGTTTGGATGGAACACCTCAATTCATCACCGGCACCTTGCTAGTGGCGAAGGTTACCAGTCGCTGGCCAATGCAATTGTTTACCTGCCTTCATTTGGTAATCATAGCCTTGTTGTAAACGGAATGTTTCAGCAAACAGATACCAATAATGTTGTTTTCAGCAACCGTTTTGCCATGTCGCGTGGATTTGAAGATTATTATTTATCAAGAATGTGGAAGGTGGCAGCCAATTATCATCTCCCGCTTATTTATCCCGACTGGGGCTTTGCGAATATTGCCTATTTGCTCAGGGTAAGAGCCAATGTATTTTTTGATATTTCAAGAGCTTATTCTAATAATAAATTATTTACCCGCGATTTCAAAAGCACCGGCGGAGAAATATTTTTCGATACAAAATGGTGGAACTCACTTCCTGTTAGTTTTGGATTCAGGGTAAGTTATTTGCTGGATGATGGATTGTATTCCGGGGAAGGAAAAGGTTCCACGTTTTTTGAATTTATTGTTCCTGTTGGTTTGATACCGGGATAGTGAGTAGTGAGTAGTGAGCCTGCCTGCCGGCAGGCAGGTAGTGAGTAGTGAGTTTACTAAACAACTAAACAACTAAACAACTAAACAACTAAACCTTCTAAACCTTCTAAACCTTCTAAACTCTAAACCTTCTAAACTCTAAACCTTCTAAACCTTCTAAACTCTAAACCCTAAACCCTAAACCACCTCTAACCCATCCCTCCAAGGCTTTCTTCAATCAGCCGGATCTTTTCTTCAGCATCTGCTTTTTTCTTTTTTTCAATATCCACTATTTCGGGTTTGGCATTCTGCACAAATCTTTCGTTGCTTAATTTTTTATCAACGGAAATTAAAAAGCCCTTGTAGTATTCAAGGTCCTTCAATAATTGATCTTTTTGAGAAGAAAGATCCATTTCCTGTTCGGTTTCAATAAGGAATTTATCCTTTCCGCAAACAACAGTTATTCCACCTTTAATGGGCTGCTCGATAAATGAAATAGATTGCGCATTAACCTGGCGTGTTAAAATATTTTCTATACTCCTGAACTTATTTTTATCATCAGAAATGATATGAAGTTTTACAGGATCTTTTGGTTTGATATTGTTCTTAACCCTGGCATCTCTCAATGCGGAAATGATCTCTTTTAATAAGCCACCCTGGGCCAGAACCATTTTGTCTGAATTGCCAATTTCTGCGAACTGCTTCACACATAAATCATCATTTCTCTCCTGCAATTGATGGTAAATTTCTTCAGTTACAAAAGGCATAAAAGGATGCATCATTTGTAAAAGTTCGGTAAAGAACTGTACTGTCTTTTCATAAACATCTGCATCCATAGGTTGTTCAAATCCCGGCTTGATCCATTCGAGGTACCAGCTGCAGAAATCATCCCATACTAGTGAATAAATTGTTTTCAATGCTTCACTGAGTCTGAACTGGGAATACATCTCTTCCACTTCTGCTCTAACCTGGTTCAGGCGGTTTTGAAACCATTCAACTGCAAAATTGTTCTGATTGCTGTTTTCCCCTGCTGCTTTTCTTCCTTCCCACATTTTCACCAGTTTCAGCGCATTCCAGATTTTATTATTAAAATTCCTTCCCTGGTCGCAACTGCTTTCATCAAACAAAAGGTCATTGCCTGCAGGAGCCGCAATAAGAATTCCAAACCTTACAGCATCTGCTCCAAACTTCTCAATCAGTTGTAAAAGATCGGGAGAGTTGCCGAGTTGCTTACTCATTTTTCTTCCCTGCTTATCGCGCACCATACCAGTGAAATAAACATGATCGAATGGTTTCAGGTCCCTGTATTCTTTTCCTGCCATGATCATACGCGCAACCCAGAAGAATATTATATCCTGGCCGGTTACTAATACCGAAGTGGGGTAATAATAATTTATTTCTTCATTACCCGGGTTTGAAATGCCATTAAATACTTCCATGGGCCACAGCCACGAAGAAAACCATGTATCCAGCACATCCTCATCCTGTGTTAGATCTGAGGAAGCTGACTGTTTTTCGGCAAGTTGTTTTGCTTCTGCTTCGGTTTCGGCAACATATAATTTACCGTCGCTATCGTACCAGGCAGGAATTCTTTGTCCCCACCATAATTGCCGGCTGATACACCAGTCCTTTACATTCTCCAGCCAGTATTTATAAGTAGCAAGAAATCTTTCTTCGGGATGAATTTTTACTTCACCGTTTGCAACAGCGGCAAGGGCTTTATCGGCCAGGCCGCGCATGCGTACAAACCATTGCGTTGAAATGCGCGGTTCCACCACTGCGCCCGAACGTTGAGAATAACCAAGTCGTGTATTGTAGCTGTCTCTTATAAAA
>JAEZCV010000153.1 GCA_023429985.1 Bacteroidota bacterium
ACCTAAGTTACCATAAGCCCGGCTCCCTGACTTCACCTTTGTAAAAATTAAAAGACATAATGGAAGTATTAAGCTATGTGCTGGCATCATTGGTTGGAATTTCCCTGGGTTTAATAGGTAGTGGCGGGTCCATTTTAACGGTTCCGATTCTGGTTTACATTATGGGTGTGAATCCAGTTCTTGCAACCGCTTACTCGCTATTTATTGTAGGTTCAACAGCATTGGTGGGCGGGATACAGAATGCCATTCAAAAAAAAGTAGATTTTAAAACTGTATTGATTTTTGGAATTCCTTCCATTGCAGCAGTTTACGCTACCCGAATGTGGCTTGTTCCATTTATTCCCAATGAACTCTTCTCAATAGGTTCGCTTACCATTACTAAAGCCATTGGCTTAATGCTGCTTTTTGCAATTGTAATGATACTTGCTTCGTTAAGTATGATCCGCTCGGGTAAAAAAAATGAAATTATAGATGAAAATATTCCATTGAAATACAATTATCCTTTGATTCTTCTTGAAGGTACGGTAGTTGGTATTCTTACCGGGCTTGTAGGTGCAGGGGGCGGATTTCTTATTATACCGGCACTTGTCATTCTTGCACGCATGCCCATGAAACTGGCTGTAGGCACATCGTTATTTATTATAGCAGCCAAGTCATTAATTGGCTTTATTGGTGACCTTCAGGGAAGTGAAATCATCAACTGGAAATTGCTGGGAAGCTTCACAGCATTTGCCATTGCGGGAATCTTTATAGGCATCTGGTTATCGAAAAAAATACCAGGCGGAAAATTGAAAAAGGCATTTGGATGGTTTGTACTCGTTATGGGCATCTATATCATTGTTAAAGAAATCTTCTTTCAATCTGGTGCAGGCCATTAAGTGCAGTGTTTTAAAAAAGATTGATGGGATTGGAGCTAATTAGCTAGCGGTTGGCAATAATATCAAAATACTTTTTAGGACCCGGGAAGTGCAACAAATGTTACTAAAACTGCATTTATTAATTATCATATTTGCTTAAGAATTTTAAATTATAAAACAATAATCATGTTCTTTCAACACATTTACGACAAAAGCCTGGCACAGGCAAGTTATTTCATCGGTTGCCAAAAAGAAGGTGTTGCAGCAGTTATTGATGCAAAGCGCGATGTAGACACCTACCTTGAAATTGCAAAAGCCAATAACATGAAGATCACCCACATTTTTGAAACACATATCCATGCCGATTTCCTGGCAGGTTCAAGAGAACTGGCAGAGCTGACCGGTGCAGAATTATATTTAAGTGATGAAGGTGGAGAAGGCTGGCAATATGAATTTCCTCACAAGGGTCTTAAAGATGGCGACAAAGTGAATGTTGGCAACCTTACAATAGAAGTTTTGCATACACCAGGGCATACCCCTGAAAGCATCAGCTTTTTATTAACGGATAATCCTGCATCAGATAAGCCGGTGATGCTGTTTACAGGCGACTTTGTTTTTGTTGGAGATATCGGCCGTCCCGATCTGCTTGAAAAAGCAGCAGGAATGAAAGGAACAGCAGATTCAGGAGCACACCAAATGTTTAAATCCATTAAAAAATTTGAAGCACTCCCCGACTATATCCAGGTTTGGCCTGGGCATGGAGCTGGAAGCGCCTGTGGAAAATCCTTGGGTTCCGTTCCAAGTACTACTGTTGGTTATGAAAAAGAAAGAAACTGGGCCTTTCAATATGAGAAAGATGAAAACGGATTTATAAAGTATTTACTGGAAGATCAGCCTGAACCGCCTAAATATTTTGCCATGATGAAACAGCTTAATAAGGTTGACCGCCCCTTGCTTACAAAAGTACCGAGTCTAAAACAACTTTCATCTGCTGAACTTAAAGATGCACTTGCAAAAGGAATGAAAATAATAGATGCAAGAAATAAGGCTGATTTTGCTGCAGGATTTATTCCGGGCAGCTATAACATCCAGGGAAATAATTCTTTTGCAACCTGGGCGGGTTGGTTTTTAAAATATGATGAACCCTTTATTCTATTAGCAGATGAAAAACAACTCGACGACCTTACCCGCAAGTTAATGCGCATTGGTTTGGATAATATTCATGGCTATATATCTTCTACTTCTACCTGGACAGATGCAGGAGGAAGCCTGGAAAAAGCAAATATAATTTCCCTTGATACCACAAAAGAACTGATAAACAACAATGGAGTACAGTTGGTAGATCTGAGGGGAGCATCGGAATACAATGCCGGGCACATTGCAAAAGCAGATAACGTATTTGTAGGTTCCCTTGAAGAAAACCTGGATAAAATAAGTAAGGACAAAAAAGTGATAATCTATTGCCAGAGCGGCGACCGGGCCACAATAGGTTATTCGATACTTGCAAAGAACGGATTCAAAAATGTTTCAAACTTTTCAGGGAGTATCAATGAATGGATGCGTGCAGGTGAACCTGTTATCACAGAATAAAAATTAATACAATGAGCTTACTAAAAAACTTATTTGGAGGCGGCAAATCCGCTGACCTGAGATCACTTATTGAAAATGGAGCTTTTCTTGTAGACGTACGCGAACCCGGCGAGTTCTCCGGAGGAACTGCAAAAGGGGCTGTTAATATTCCATTGGGAACTATAGCAGATGAATTGGGCAGGTTTAAGGGGAAGGAGAATATCGTAGTGTTCTGCCGCAGCGGAAATAGAAGTGCGCTGGCAAAAAACATTCTTGAACAAAATGGAATTAATAACGTGGTAAACGGCGGAACCTGGCAAAACGTAAACCAGTTTACCCGCTAATTAAACCAGCACACGTAAATAAATCAATACACTAATAAAATCCTACATGGAAAAATTAAAAATATTAATTCCTACAGACTTTTCAGTGCAGGCCGAATTTGCCTACCACATGACAAGAAAGCTGGAGGAAAAAATACCGGTTGAAATGCATTTTCTTCATGTGATGGATGTTCCGGATACTGTAACGTTGAGTGAGAAAGGAGAAATTAAAACCTGCGGTGAAATTGATATTGATTATGTAAAAAGGGGAAAAGAAATTGCAAAAAGGAAATTAGAGGAATTAAAAACATCTTTTGGCAATGATATCAAAACCCGGTTCTCCTTTGGAAAGGTAACAGATGGCATATTAAACTTTGCCGAGTCAGACAAGTTTGATCTCATCGTGATGGGAACGAAAGGTGCCTGGGGCATTAAAGAAAAGCTTTCAGGATCTGAAACACAAATCATAGCCAGGAAGTCCAAAATACCAGTATTATCTATAATGTGCGACCGCTCTGATTTAAAAATTCAAAACATTTTACTGGTTCACAATTTTAATAACCCGGTTAAGGAAGACCTGCAGCTAGTGCACAAACTAATCCGTGCATTCAACACAAAATTACACCTGCTTCAGATCAGCCAGGGAAAAGTTGATACAGAGGAAAGCATGATTGAAGAAAATATGAGAACATTTGCTTTGCTGAACAACCTCGAAAATTATGAATGTCATGTAATTAATGATGCGGATGTTGAAAATGGTGTTGTGCATTTTAACCAAATGAACAATATGGATATAGTTTGTATTGGCACACATGGAAGGGGTGGAATTTTTCACCAGAGCGCAACAGAAAAACTGATCAACCACTTGTTCAAACCAATAATTTCATTTCACTTAAACTAATATAATAAAAGGGATGAGAGAATTTATAACACAACCCTGGTCGTGGTGGTTTTCCGGAACTATGATTGCCGCCATCATGTTCTTTCTTTTATACTTTGGCCGCTCATTTGGCTTTTCTTCTAATTTAAGAACGATATGTGCAGCCGCAGGACTGGGAAAGAAAACAAAGTTTTTCGATTTCAACTGGAAGGCGCAGACATGGAACCTGGTATTCCTGGTTGGGGCGATAGTAGGAGGATTGATTGCTAAACAATTTTTATCGAATGATGATCCTGTAGCCATCTCACAGGCAACAATAAACGATCTGGGAACATTAGGATTTGCAGAACCGTCCTCGTTACAACCTGCCGAACTGTTTAGTTTAGAAGCCGCCTTTTCACTTAAAGGTTTCCTGGTATTAGCATTGGGCGGACTAATGGTTGGCTTTGGGTCGCGGTACGCAGGCGGGTGTACTTCAGGTCATGCTATCAGTGGATTATCCGATTTGCAGCTACCATCGCTGATTGCAGTAATTGGATTTTTTATAGGTGGCCTGGTCATGACCTTTTTAATCCTTCCTTTAATTTTTTAATAAAATGAAATTTTTAAAGTTTTTATTACTGGGAATTGTTTTCGGAATAGTTATGGCTAAGTCAGAAGCCATCTCCTGGTTCAGGATTCAGGAAATGTTCCGCTTCCAGGCTTTTCATATGTATGGAATCATAGGTACTGCAGTAACCCTGGGGGTTATTGGTGTTTCACTCATCAAAAAATTTAAGCTGAGAGATTTTCATGGCAACCCCATTGTATTTCACCCAAAAGATAAATCCATACCCAGATACCTGGCCGGTGGAACCATTTTCGGATTAGGCTGGGCATTAAGCGGTGCATGTCCGGGACCCATGGTTGTAAACATTGGATATGGGTTCTTAACTATGGGCATTGTGTTTCTGTTTGCTATTCTTGGCACCTATTTATATGGAGTTATTAAAGACCGGCTGCCTCATTAAACACTGATCGCTACAATAATCTGTAGCTTGCGCTTTATTAAACTTAAGATCATTATTTTTTACAGTTATTTCATGGTGAAATAAATATGATGCAGTATAACTTTGATTCAAACATTTAGTACTGATCTTACCATGATAGATAAAACAACTTTTGATTCCACCTTTGAACCTGCATTGGTTGAAGAACTAATGAAATATGGTGAAGTAAAACATTTCAAAGAAGGCGATATAATCATGGATTATGGCAAATACATTCGTATGATGCCTATAATTACAAAAGGAACCATTAAGGTTTTCCGAATGGATGATACGGGGAATGAAATTTTACTGTATTATTTATCAACCAATGAAAGCTGTTCCATGGCTTATAGTTGTTGTATGGAAGCCAGGAAGAGCGAAGTAAAAGCGATTGCAGAAGATGATGTTGAACTGATTACCATACCTCATTTACAACTGGAAGAATGGCTATGCAAATATCCCAGCTGGAAAAGATACATCATGCGCAGTTTTAATGAGCGTTTTTTAGAATTACTTAAATCTATAGAAAGTATTGCCTTTCATAAGCTGGATGAACGACTGGTAAATTACCTGAAAGAAAAACAGCGTCTTTCCGGATCGAGTGTAATAAAAGCATCACATAATCTTATTGCAGAAGAACTGCACACCTCAAGGGTAGTGATATCAAGGCTGTTAAAACAACTGGAAAACAGCAAAAAAATTATTCTTTACCGAAACGAAATTAAACTGTTGAATATATAAGAAGGCATAAATCTTACCGGGCAAATCCTTTTATCAGGTCAAGTAATTGCCCGCCATTTCTTTGTTGCTGCTGCTGGGCGCCTCCTGCCATTGTTTTAATGATATCCAGTATGCCGCCGCTTTCACCCTGCCCACTTCCGCCTGTAAATTGCTTCAGCAAATCGCCAATGCCGCCGGAACCTCTACCCTCGGCTGCATTATCACCTTTCATTCCGGTAATTGATCCCAGAAGCTTTTCCAATGAAAATCCGCTTTCATTTGGGTCATTTGTTTTGTTTATCAGGCTTTCTAATGCATTCGGTATCAATGTGCCGGAAAGTTTGTTGGCCTGCACATTATTCATATTGTACTTGGTCATAAGCTTGCCTGCAAAATGACCCATCATCATTGAAACGATCGGGTTGCTTAAAAGCCCTTTGCGATTTGATCCTTCACCCTGGAATAACGATAAAATACTTTGAAGCCCTCCACCTGCTACAACATTACGCAAGCCGGAGGCTACAGTATTCGTGGCCTCAGCAACCACTTCGGTGTTCTGAGCATTAGGAATTTCGCTGTTGCTGAATATATCATCGGAGGCATTACCCTTTACCAGTTCGAATAGTTCTTTAAGCATGGCTTCGTATTTAAAATGAAGAATACGAATATAAGAAACTCAAATGGTGTTTATTCAAAATAGTAAATATTAATATTGACCTGGCGTTTGCAAAACATTCTATATTAATTTCAGACCAGGCTTTAGCAATTCTGGTTAATAAACCTGCTACATGAAAGTTCCTTCCATTGTAAATCTTCCCATAACTGATAGATAAATATAATTATGAACTACAGCAAAATACTTTTGGAAATAGTTTAAATGATTAATGTAGAAAAACAATCAGAACTGGAAAAATACCATCTCCGGAAAATTTCAAAATTGCTGCCAACTGGGTCATTAAAATATTACTAACTTTCAGGACATGAAAATGCCTATTAAAATTTTCGGGGCGCTCATTGCATTTCAATTTTTCTCATGCGCAAACGAAAATGACAATACCACGCTAAATTCAGAATTAAATAATACAGATACATCTTTAAATAGAACCAGCCATGAAAGCACATTTAATGTTGAAAACTTAAAGGGGAAATGGAAAGAATTTGAGTACCCATTCAGGCAATTAGATTTTAAGGATTCCACCGTAAAATTAACAGAGGAAGGCACTGAGGAAGCACCCAGGTACAAACCATACAAAATTTTAAATGCTTGTCCATTTACAGTAAATAATATGAAAAATGCAGAAAGCAGCGATGATTTTTTGGTTATGACTGAAGATAGCAGTTGTGAAATAATTAAACTATCAAATGATACACTAACCCTCAGTGGATTTAGCAGCAACACTATGAGTGATTATAAAATTTCTTTTGGAAAAATTGAATAAAAAATATAAGCTCTTAAATCGTGAAAATTAAATTCACCAGTCTTATTATTAAAACATGTCTTTTGCTTCTCATATTTTTTAGTTGTGAAAAAAATGAGAAAGCAATTCTTTCAACTGGTGTACAATACGATTCAATAATCACCAACTATGTAAAGACTTATTTCATTGATCTCAACAACGATGATACAAAAGATATAGCAATACAGTGGACAAACGAACCATTAGCTGAAAACGTTACTATTTACAAAACCTGGAAACTTCACCAGGGGGCAGAAATCCATACTACTCAACAAACCCAACCTGTTTGCAAGGACACTTCATACCTGCCACAATTCTGGATCACGACTGAAAAGAATTGCCAGGACAGCACAGATCCCATACGAATAGACAGTTTTTTTGCTACACCCAACCTTGCTGCAACTAACCTGGAAAATACTGACATTTCTGCATCTATAGGAGATACAGCTTTGATCTATAAAAAAATAACCACTACTACAATGCCCTCTCCTTCTGCAAATACACTTGACCTGGAATATGGATTTTTTTCACATACCAACAGCGGACATTTAATTTTTAAACTTAACGGAAAAAGAATTGCATTAGAAATAAGCAATCAGCCATTGCCGGTAAGTTTTATCAAACTAAAGCAAATAGATCTTTGAAAGAAGGAAAACCTACGGGAATATTAAATTCTCTTAATTAAGAATCATCAGTTATAAAACTTCTACTTCATGTCAAAAACCATTCAACTTAAAGCAACAGGAGAAACTATCAGTTTTATTAAATCAACCTCCGACACCAATGGAGATTATGTTGAAACCATAGTGAATCTTCCTGCAACAGGAGAAGGACCTCCCTCCCACCGGCATGTTTTTCAAACTGAACTTTTTGAGGCAATTGAAGGAAGATTAGGAATTGACTGTGGGAAAGATAAGATTGTGCTTAAACCGGGCGAATCTTATTTAGTTCCCAAAAATACTATGCATCGTTGCTATTCGGTTGATGGCTCGGCAATTACATTCAGGGCCACTTTTTCTCCGGCATTGAACATCGAATACATTCTTACAGAAATTTTTGAAGCCTGCAACCGCAGGAATTCCAAAGACCCTTCACCATTCGATGCCTGTTACATTTTGCGCCAGGCCAAAGGTGAATATTATTTAGGAGAGGTGCCGCCGTTGATTCAAAAAACCATCTTTCCAATAACAGCAAAACTGGGTAAACTTCTGGGAAAGGTTAAGGCAAGATCAAACAGTGATCTAACCGTCACAAAAATTTAATTGTTTTAAACAGCAGCTTTGGAAAAACAATTTATAACACTGGAATAAAATATGCCAATAAGGCAATCAGTGATGTAGCGGCAAGAACAGGAAAAAGATTTTTTTGCAATATCATATTAGGCGATTTAATGTTGGCTACTGCGCATGCTGCAATAATATTAAACAGGCAAACCGAATTGCCTATGCTTGCCCCTGCAAGTTGAAGCGAAAGTATCAGAGAGGGATCCAAACCCAATAACAAAGCTGTTTCCTGCTGAGACGAAGCAAAAACAATGTTCGAAACGGTGGTGCTTCCCGTTACAAAGGACCCTGTCATTCCTATAAAAGGAGCAATAAACACATAATTTCTGCCAGTGTTCGAAAAAGCATTTGCTATCATACTGATCATCGAGACTTGTTCATTACCAGAAACCTGCATCAATTGCGCTATGGCAATTAAAGGAAATAATATAATCGCAACACTTTGAACTTTCCCACCTGCCCCCAGTAATCCCGCCCTTGCATTTCTCCAGTTTCCGCAGAATAAAAAACCCACTATTAAAAAAGGAACCAGGGGAGACTGAAATGGCTTTAAACCAGCATCAATACCGGTGGAAAATATTCCTGTCCATAGAATTTGTGCATGTAACCATTTTTGAAGATCAGGAATAATTTTCGGAATCAGCAATATAGTAACCAGTAACAGATAAGGTAACCAGGATTGTAAACCCTTTGCAATCTTGCCCCGCGTAAAAATTAGAATAGCAAGCAAAAGCATTATAAATCCAGAAAGAATAGTGGCATATGCAGGAATAAAATAGGCACAACCAGTAAAAATAATAATGGTTGATATATATAAACCGGCAATAGTAAAACGATAACGGCTTTTACCTTCCGATCGTTGATAAAAGATAAAACTGGCAATCAGGAATATGATACCACTAATTGCTAATAACCAGGCGGTTTTAACAGCAATGGATTGAAGCACTGTCGTTTCTTCTATCCTTAGCGTGTCGGCAATGCCTGCCTGGAGAGGTGTTCCAACTGCGCCGAAAGCTGCAAACAAACCATTAAACAGCAATACTGCTACAACAGATGTTATGGGAGAATAACCCATTGAAATCAGCAAAAGCGGAACTATAGCGCCAGGGGTTCCAAAGCCCGCCACCCCTTCAAAAAACGCTGTGAGCCCAATGGCAATCATAAAAAACCTTACGTCAGGGGCGCGGTGAACATCCTGTATGGATTGTGCAATATTATTTATATACCCCGATGTCTTCATGGTTTCATAAAGAAATACAGCACCAAAAACGATCATCAAGATATTAATAGTAGAAAATCCGGCGACTACCATGGATGCCAGGAAATGCGACAAAGGTGAATCGAGGGCAAAAAATATAATGGCGGTCAGAATAAAACTAACCAAAGCCGCAACCTGCACGCTACGGACCAGGGAAACAATTATTAAAGCAATAATAGGCAGTAAGGCCAGCCAAACCATCATCTGGTGAAGCTAACAAATTCAGTTTTTACAACATAGAAAAACAAACCAATTTTGTACCTTTCCTGCATGCGTCTTTTCTCTCTCCTCAGCTTTCTGTTACTTTCATCCCTTTTTGTAAATGCACAACGTAAACGAGTATCCGATTATGGTATTAAGATCGGAATTTTACCAACAGGATCGCTAAATGCAATTACAGATGTTAAAGGCGTAAAAGTGGGACATTCTACACTTATAAAAGGCGATTCAATTCGTACCGGGGTTACTGCCATCCTTCCACACAGTGAAAACCTCTTCCAGCAAAAAGTTCCTGCAGCTGTTCATATTGGAAACGGATTTGGAAAATTGGCCGGCACTACGCAGATCATCGAATTAGGCAATATCGAATCTCCCATCATCCTTACCAATACGCTTAATGTAGCAACAGGATTAAACGCGGTTATTTCACATACGCTCAATCAGGCAGGCAACGAAAATGTTCAATCTGTTAATGCAGTTGTGGGCGAAACCAACGATGGTTACCTGAATGATATCCGGGGACGGCATGTAAAAGAATCTGATGTATTACAAGCAATAGAAAATGCATCGGGAGGAAAAGTTGAAGAAGGCAATATAGGTGCCGGAACAGGAACCGTTTGCTTTGGTTTTAAAGGCGGCATTGGCAGTGCATCGAGAAGGATCCCCCAAAGTTTAGGAGGCTATACGGTTGGTGTTTTGGTTCAAACAAATTTTGGAGGGGTGTTACAAATAGATGGCGTACCTGTTGGCCAGGAATTAAAAAAATATTACCTCAGGGATCAACTCAACGAAACTGCCGATGGAAGTTGCATGATAGTTGTTGCTACTGATGCTCCAGTTGATGCCCGCAACCTGGAACGTCTGGCGGCAAGGGCTTTTATGGGACTTTCAAAAACCGGTGGCATTGCAAGCAATGGAAGTGGTGATTATGTGATTGCTTTCTCTGCAAATCCGGAAGTAAGGATCGTTCAAAACAATTCAGACAGTCTTCAATATACAGGCATTCTTTCAAACGAACAGATGACGCCACTTTTTCTTGCGGCCATAGAAGCTACAGAAGAGGCAATTCTGAATTCCTTATTCATGGCAGCAACCATGAATGGAAAGAACAACAGGACCGTAGAAGCCCTGCCACTGGAAAAAGTGCTGGCCATCTTAAAAAAATATAAACGCATTCATTAATGATAGCCTTTGTAAATAAATCCTTCATAGAAGAAGAAAAAGCATTTTTGCAGGTTAGCGATCTTGGTTTGCAAAGAGGTTATGCTGCCTTTGATTTTTTTCGAACCAAAGATCATGTTCCTCTTTTCCTGGAAGATTATCTCAACAGGTTTTTCAATTCAGCGGCAACCATGCACCTGCAACCCTTACATGGCAGAAAGCAATTGAAAGAGATCATTTATGAACTTATCAGACAAAATAATATTCCTGATTCAGGAATACGCATGATCATGACCGGAGGATATGCTCCCGACAACTATACACCTGTAGAACCTAACCTTGTTATTTTACAGCAAACCCTCGAATTACCTTCAAAGGAAAAATTCATGGAAGGAGTAAAAATAATTTCGGAAGAATACCAGCGCGACCTTCCGGAAGTTAAGTCTACCAATTACTTAATGGGAATCTGGCTTCAAAAAAAACTAAAGGAAAACAATGCCTCCGACGTTTTGTATCACCTGAATGGAAATGTTACGGAATTTCCCAGGGCAAATATATTTATCGTTAACAGGGATGAAACCATCATCACCCCGGCTCAAAACATTTTGAAAGGAATTACAAGAATGAAATTGCTTGAACTTATAAAAAATAAATACAAGGCAGAAGAAAGGCCCATCCATTTAGATGAGGTAAAGAATGCCGCTGAAGTTTTTATGACAAGTACAACAAAACGCATACTGCCGGTTAACCAGGTGGATAACATTGTTATTGGAAATGGAAAAGGAGGACCGGTTACTTCTGCATTGAACAATGCCTTTTTAAAAATGGAAGAAAGTTTCGTAAAGTCATTTGAATTGTCCAGCTCCCATTGTTAGGATTTAAAATAAGCATCCCTTAATCAAATGTAAAATGGTAACCATTGAATTTTTTCAAAAAGCTGCTATTAGTCCAGGCAAGAGAAAATTTATAATTTTTTATTGCCTCATTTTACTGGCAATTCCAATCGGTTTAAAAGCACAATTGCCGGTTGCGCCTAACGGAAAATTTTTAGAAGTGAAGGGCGTTAAACTTTATTTTGAAGAAACGGGAAGCGGGAAACCCCTGCTCCTACTGCATGGCTTTGGGCGAACGGCAGATGAATGGAAACCTTTTGTTTCGGAATACGCAAAAATGTTCAGGGTTATTGCCATTGATCTTCCCGGACACGGACGTTCGGACCTGATGGACAGCAGCGATAATTATTTGCATAAAAAGGCCGCGGAATACATTATTTCATTTTGTACAGCTTTGAAGCTTGATAGCATTCAAATTTTAGGCTTTAGCTCTGGAGCAATTATCTCCCTGCATATTGCAATAATGAAACCTGATTTATTAAACAAAATGATTTTAGTTGCAGGACAACAATATTTTTCCGATTCAACCAGGAGTTTTATTCGCGCCTTAGGAAGTCCTGAAAATTTTATTATGGATCCTGAAGAATTGAAACTTCTGCATGGCCCCGAAAAAGGCAAATCGGTTGCTGAACAATTCTGGAATTTCCAAACTCTTACCGGTGATCCTTCTTTTGCGCCTGAAGATTTGAAGACCATTAAGGTCCATACGTTTATAATACATGGCGATAACGATCCAATTGCCCTTGTAGAAAATGCTTTTCAATTTTTTAGGCACATACCGGGAGCACATTTATGGATTTTGCCCAATGCGGAACATATTGGATTTTTCTTTCCGCCTTACAGCAATGAATTTTTAGATAAAACGCTCATTTTTTTGAATAAGAATTAAGATTAATTCTACTTTTCATTTAGCAGTAAGCGTAAAATATTTTATGCAAAATCAATTACTCGCCAATCGCTTCAGAGAGGCTTTATTGAATGGAACCTGGATCGCCAATACAAATTACAGGCACCAGTTAGAAGCACTTGACTGGAAATTGGCCAACAAAAAAATAGATTCCCTGAACACCATAGGGTTGCTGGCACAACATATCCACTACTATATCAATGGAGTAAAAAATGTATTTAAAGGAGGCGCACTTGAAATTAGGGATAAATTCAGTTTCGACTTCCCTCCATTTCAATCCCAGCTGGAATGGGAGAAATTTATTGAAACTTTTTTTCGTGATGCAGAAGAATTTGCCCTGCTGGTGGAACAATTACCGGAAAATAGATTGGACGAAGCATTTGTAGATGAAAAATACGGTAGCTGGCAAAGAAATATAGAAGCCATGATTGAGCACAGCTATTACCATTTAGGACAAATTGTGCTGATAAAAAAAATGCTAACCCAAAATCCCTGAGATCAATGGAAACCCGAAATCTTTGGTAACCGACGATTATATACAGGTGCAGATAGTTGCATTTTTCTTTTTAGTGATTATTTTTATGGCATACCTGTTTATCCCAACACATATCGCTGGATCAATCTTTTGCTTGGCATCGTGCTTCCGGCAATTGCCATAGTAAAAGGTCATGCTTCGGTTTTTTATATGATCTACCTGTACTGGTGGCATGAATTAATTTCAACCTTGCTGGATCAATTTTTCATAAGGAAAAACGAGCAAACTTTCATATTACCATCTTCACATCAGTTCAAAGACCGGCTATTTTTTCTTGCCATCTACTGGGTATTCATTGTTGTGCTTTTTTGCTTTATCAGCAATTGGAAAAATCAGGATATTCTATTCCTGAATTTTAGAGTTTTAATTTTCCGGGACTGGCTGTTTAACCTGACCATACTTGGTTTTCTTTTAAATGAATGGTGGTTACGTTATTATAATTTTAAAATCAATACGCCAATCAGCCAGCCGTTTACCGGCAGAATGATGGTACTTCACGTTTCTATAATCTTAGGTGGATTCATTTATTTTTTCATGATCCGGAATTTTCCTGAAATTTTCACTCCTGAAAATCTATGGGGTTCGCTGGCCATTATTTCTCCTTTCCTGCTTTTAAAAACTATTATTGACTGGAAAACAGGCCAGGTAGAAGCTGAAAAAAGCAAAAATAAATACTCATAAGGCGCCTCTTTCGTCATTCTTTGCCTGGCTTATATTTTTGCTTTCCGTCAAAGAAAATATATAATTTTTATTATATCTTTAAAATATGCCTTTATCACATTTAATAAAAGGCTGAAAAAAAATCTTGATCTTTAAAGATTGTCATCCCGGCCTATCGCTTCAAAGCATCGTAGAGGTGTACAGGCTTCGCCATTTTATTATTCCCAAGCACGTTAATATTCTGCCTAAACCCTATCCAACACGCCCTGAACAATGCATGGCTTTTTATATAAAAGGATTTGAAATTACCGAAGCCTGCTCCCTCAATAAAAAGCAAAGGCGCCCGCGTGCGGTTATTTCCGGGCAATACACACAACTTATAAATCGCTATAGTGGCAGCAGTGAATTTTTAATGATACAGGTTGTGTTTTTACCAGGCGCTCTTTTCCGACTTACAGGAATTCCTGCAAAAGAATTTCAAGACCAGCATATTGATCTTGAATTAATATTTCCTGTTGAATGTAAAAGAATTCTGGAAAAATTAAATAATTGCTCCGATTATGGTAAGATGATTGAAGTTATAGAAGAATTTTTGATAAGGATCCATCTTCAATCCAGGCGAGAGGAACATCGCGCGGATCAAATATTCCGGATCATGCTTCAACATCCGGGCAAATATTCAATAAACTGGCTTGCCCGGGAGGCTTGCCTTTCACATCGCCAGTTTGAAAGAAAAGCTTACGACCTAGTAGGAATCAGTCCAAAACTCTTTGCACGTATTTCCCGATTCATTCAATCGTACGACCTGAAACTAAAAAATAAAGAATGGGACTGGTTAAGCATTGCTATCATGTGCAATTATCACGACTACCAGCATCTTGCAAAAGATTATAAAGAATTCAGCAACCTCAATCCCAATGCGCTATTTACTGCTGAATCGTATGCGCTGGAAAGACGCCTTGGACTTCACAGTTAAAATAATTATGTCGAATTCCTACCACTGATACAAGCTGTTTTGTTTTCAACTTTATTCGGCTTTGCAAAAGCTGATTTAATAATTAAACAAAACAATATGAGACCAAAAATTCTTCCAGTGATCATATTTGCATCACTGCTTTTAGTAACCGGTTGTAAAAAAAACGATTTACCCAAACCTGATTCACACACAAAAAAATATCCGGCGCAGGTAATTTCTACCTGGTACAAGCTATTAACAAAAATCAGTCGTGATAACCCCTATCCCCCTCCGCCCTCTATACGCATTTTTGCATACACAGGTGTGGCAATATATGAATCGGTAGTTCCCGGTATGCCATCCTATAAATCTATTTTTAAACATTTTACAGGAAACGAAATACCTCATGATCATGCAAAGGAATATTTCTGGCCTGCAGCTGCCAATGCTGCTGCTTCAAGAATTGCATCAAAGATCATGGAGAATTATGGCAACTCACCTGGTCTCCTGCTGGTTCAGCAACTGGAAGATTCGCTGCAACAGGTTTATGCCGGCTATGTAACGCCTGAAATGCTTCAAATATCAATTGCTTTTGGAAGAACAGCGGCAGACAAAGTATATGAATGGAGTGAACAGGATGGAACACTTACTGCTGGTGGTATGTTAGCACCCTGCCCGGCTTATGTGCCTTTAGGAACACCGGGCAAATGGGAGCCCACACCTCCAGGTCTTTTCCCGGCTGCAGGAGCATGCCAGGGAAATCTAAGAACTTTTATTCCAGGTGTCGTTCAAAATACCAGGCCGCCGTCGCCACCTGCATATTCAACTGAACCAGGATCTGACTTTTATATTATGTCGGAAAATATTTACAACCTGAGTCAGACAAGAACGTATAATGATTCATTGATTAGTGAAGCATGGCGAGACAGACTGGGGATGAATTTGAATACACCTGCACATATATTGAGATTAACCACTCATATTATTGAAAAAGAAAACCTTAATCTTGAACAATCGGCTGTAATATTTGCTAAACAGGGATTGGCAATGTTTGATGCCATTGCAGCCAGTTTTGGCGCAAAGTTTCATTACGCTCTTTTAAGGCCTGTTACATATATAAGGACTGTTTTAGGGAAGCCAACATGGAACAGCATTTATCCAACTCCACAACATCCTTCCTATGCAGCAGTTGCACCTGCGGCAGCAGCTGCCGGTATATTGCCCCTTGAGAAAATACTGGGGAACAATTACTCTTTTAAAGATAGTACCCAACACCATCTATATGGAACCTGGAATTATCCATCATTTAACCAATTGGTTAAGGATGTGGGTATTAGTAGAACCCATAGTGGATTAAATTTCGAAATATCTGTATCCAAGGGAATTATCCAGGGACGGGCCATAGGAGAAATGATCAACAATCTTCCATTTAAGAAGTAACAAACATGCAATTATAGATTCAACCATCTATGCATAATGAATGGTTGAATCTATTATCATTGCGGACTTCAATAATAATTCATTCAGTAGCTTAAATTCCTCAAGAGCCCCGCGTTTTGCTGAATGCAAAAAACTTGTGAGAATACTTACCAACCTTAAACTGGGTATAAATAGTATTCCCTTTAAATTTAAACAAAACTATCCTGCAGGAGCATATATTTTAACTATTGAAACAAAAGAATACAGCGATTCGGCGAAATTAATTTTGGAGAAATGATTCCTTAGAATCCATGGCCGGGCTGTACCTGAACTGTTTTTAAAACAGAAATCCTTATCAAATTTTAAAAAAAAGGTCAAATAACTTATTTTAGGAAGTCGCTTATTGCGACTTTTTCTTATTATGGCTACAGGCTGGCTGTTATTGTGAAAAGTGATATACCTGTTGTAAAATAATTTCAACATGAAAAAAGAAATTAAAAATTCACTGAGTAAGGAGCAAGTAACTGAATTAATTGAAATTTTAAAATCAAGGTTTGAGAAAAATATGAAACGCCATAAAGGCATAGAATGGAATGACGTTGAATCAAAGCTTAAAAAACATCCTGGTAAGCTTTGGTCGTTAAATGAAATGGAAATAACAGGTGGAGAACCGGATGTTGTGGTTCTTAATAAAAAATCAGGGGAGATAATATTTATTGATTGTGCAGCAGAGAGTCCAAAAGGACGAAGAAGTGTTTGCTATGACAGGGAAGGACTTGATTCCAGGAAAGAACACAAACCAGGGAACAATGCCATAGACATGGCAGCTGAAATGGGAATAGAACTTCTTAATGAAGAACAATACCGTGAACTTCAAAAACTGGGAAATTTCGATACTAAAACATCCAGCTGGCTGCTCACTCCTTCGGCTATCCGGAAATTAGGAGGCGCTATTTTTGGAGATTACCGGTATGGAAACGTTTTCATTTATCATAACGGTGCTCAATCCTACTATGGTTCAAGAGGATTCAGGGGGATGTTAAAACTTTGAATTAAGAAGTAAAGCAGCATTGCATAAGCATTTATAATCATCATAAATTCTTCCCGTTAATTTCCCTGCGATTTATGGGACGTGTAATTTGAATTTTTTCAATTTATATTTTGAAAAAAGAAGCACTCATTATACCTTTTCAGGATAAATTTTTAAAATGAATCCGGTTTTAAGAAACATCCTGGCAGTTATTGCAGGTTTAGTTTTAGGCTCGCTGGTAAATGGTTTAATAATTATGATAAGTGGATCGGTGATCCCTGCTCCTGCCGGTGCAGATATAACTACAATGGAAGGCCTGAAAAATTCCATGCATTTATTCGAGGCCAAACATTTCATCTTTCCTTTTCTGGCCCATGCACTGGGAACTTTTGCCGGAGCGCTGGTGGCGGCTACCATTGCTGCTCATCACAAAACCAGGATGGCTATTGTGGTTGGTATTTTATTCCTGGCTGCAGGAATCGTAAATGTTTTTTTACTTCCGGCTCCTTTGTGGTTTACAGTAGTTGATATCACTCTTGCCTATATTCCCATGGCATACCTGGCATCAAAAATAAAAAAGGGGAATAACAAACTTCAACCCGGCAATGTTTAAAAAGAGATCATTAAATCAATTCTCCAAAAAACAACATATTAATTCTTAATCATGAGCCAGAAACTTCAGGAATCAAAAAACAAAGGTCCTCATTTAAAACTCTCTAAACTGGAAGGTAATTGGGAAGGGATAGCCCGCACGTGGTTTGATCCTGCCACACTTGAGGACGAATCGCCTGTGAAAGGAAATATGAAACTGATAATGGATGGCAAATATGTGTTGTTTGAATACCAGGGAAGTTTCGGCGGAAAGCCATTATCCGGATTAGCAATTCATGGATATAACCTGGAGTTGAAAAGATTTGAATCTACATGGCTCGACTCATTTCATACCGGCACGGCCATTATGTTCTTTAAAGGAAATCAAAATGATGAAGCAATAAATATGTTGGGAAGTTATGCCTATGTCACTCCTGAAGCGGAACAACATTGGGGATGGAGAACAGAAATAGAAATGACCAAAGAAAATGAAATGGTTATCACCTCCTATAATATCTCACCCGAAGGTGCGGAGGCAAAAGCTACGGAAAGTATATTAAAACGATCGTCATAAACCTGATTGTATGTATGATGAAATTTATGGATTATGATTTATCCTGACAATAAAAACAAAATAAATGAGATCTTTAATTTTCCTTTCATCCATAATACTGCTGGCCTGCAATTCCAATACTTCCACCCGAGCGGAAAATGATAAAGAAACTGCTTTTATAAGCAGAGATACACCAGCGAATCAGCAAACAGCTGAAGTCGAGGATAACAATATCAAAACGGAAGAAAAGCCCGAACCTAAAGATGAAAATTCATCCCCGGACGCTTCTTTAAAGAAGTATTCCAATACCCGTTTTCGAAATGTAACAGCTGAAAAAGTTTCAGAAGGTAAATACAGGATTAAAGGACAGGGCCAGATCTTTGAAGCCAATTTTGGATGGGTGGTGGAGGATGGTCATAATCAACTGAAAAGAGGATTTACCATGACAGATGCCGGTGCGCCGGCCTGGGGCAATTTTGACTTTACCATTGACGTGAAAAAGCAAAGAGATAATTCTACCCTTACATTAATATTATTTGAAACCAGTGCAAAAGATGGCAGTAATGTGCATGAGCTTCCCATTCCTTTGAAATGATGTATGTTCATTTCCCTCCCGCCCTGTTTCTTCCCCCGATTATTCCACTATCCTTATTTTCGCAGGATATAAAATTGCAATTTCACCATTTAAAAGACAGCTGCGGATTAGAAAAAAGAAATTAATCAACCATGCTCATTCAGCTTTTACTTTTGATTGCCGGACTTATAGTGCTTGTGAAAGGTGCCGACTGGCTGGTTGATGGCGGTTCCGGACTGGCCAAAAAACTGAATATTTCAGATCTTGCAATTGGCCTGACTATAGTTGCTTTTGGAACTTCGGCCCCTGAACTGGTGGTGAATACCATTGCTTCCTATGAAGATCATAATGATATTGTTTTAGGAAATATTATTGGCAGCAATCTTTTCAACCTGATGGCAATTCTTGGCATTTGTGGACTCATCATACCCCTTACGGTTCAAAAAACTACCGTTTGGAAAGAAATTCCGTTTTCTTTTGTGGCCATCATTTTTCTTTTCTTCCTCGCCAATGATTTTGGAGGTGATGAATCAGTGATTTCCCAGACAGACGGCATCATTCTCCTCACGCTTTTTGTTTTATTTATTTTCTATGTGTACAAACAACTTAAGCAAGATCCCTCGGAAATAGATGTGGAGGCCAAACACTACTCAAACCTCCGGATATGGATACTTATACTTATTGGATTGGGGGGCCTTGTTCTGGGTGGCAAACTGGTAGTTGATAATGCAGTAAAAATTGCAACTGAACTTGGTGTAAGTGAGAAAGTAATTGGACTTACTATTATTGCTGCAGGAACATCCTTACCCGAACTTGCAACTTCCGTGGTGGCTGCATTTAAAAAGAAAGCAGATATAGCAGTGGGAAATATTATAGGCTCCAATATTTTCAATATTTTCCTGATAATTGGAGTAAGTTCTATTATAAGTCCGGTTACCTATAATACCAGTTTTAATTTTGACATATATGTTCTTGCTGGAGGAACTATCTTTCTTTTTCTTACTATGTTCACAGGAAAAAAGAAGAAACTTGATCGCTGGGAAGCAGGTATTTTACTAATTGCCTATTGCACTTACACAGCCTACCTGGTTCAAAAAGCAATATGATTATTTCTGCTGAGTTATAAAATCTGACTTATGTGGTTTTTTCAGAACCATCTTGGAAACCTTTCCAACCGATAACCCCTGAACCACAATGGAAAATACTACAACGAAATATGTCATTTCGAGTAGGATTTCTTTATAAACACCATTGCCCACAGACAATACGAGAGCAATGGATACTCCTCCTCTGAGACCACCCCAAACAAGCATGATCAACGATCCCTTAGTTAATTTAGGTTTGAAAGGAACAATTAAAGAAGGGATCCATATGGAAATAAACCTTGCCATAAGAACCAGAAATATGGCAATAACAGATATGATCCAGTAAGGTTCAAAATCCGGTATTAGCAATAACTCAAAACCAATAAACAGGAATAAAAGAGCATTCAGAATTTCATCTATAAGTTCCCAGAATTTTGCCAGGTAATCTTTGGTAACAGGCGACATAGCCTCTCTTTTACCATAATTTCCAATGATTAATCCAGCAGCCACCATAGTAAGAGGGCCTGATATATGAATTGAATGTGCAATCAGGTATCCTCCCATAACAACGGATAGCGTTATCAGAACCGAAACAATATAATCATCAATGCTTTTCATTGCCCTCGATGCCGTAAACCCAATAACTACTCCAAGAATTAACCCACCTATGGCTTCTTTTGCCAGCAAAAATGAAATAGAACCCAGCGATATTTCTGTATCCGGCGTTTGAGTTAATTGCAGTATAACTGCAAACAAAACCACCGCTACCCCGTCGTTGAAAAGGGACTCTCCTGTTATTTTTGTTTCTAATGACTTACTGACTTTAGCTTTTTTTAAAATCCCCAATACAGCAATTGGATCCGTTGGTGAAATCAGCGCACCAAACAAAAGGCAATAAAGGAAAGGCAGTTCTACTCCAAAAACCGGCAACAGGTAGAAAACCATTCCACCTATTGCAAAAGTGGATATGATCACACTTATTGTGGAAAATGTAAGTACTGGAAGCTTTTGTTGTTTAAGATCATTAAAGTTTACATGAATAGCGCCTGCAAACAATAAAAAATTGAGCATGGCTCCCATTAGCAATTCCGTAAAATCAAGTTCAGAAATTAATTTAAAGATCTTGCCGGTAGTTTCGGGGAAAATGGAATAACCGGCAAACCTGATTATAATTGAAACAACAATTGCCATTAGCATAATTCCAATAGTAGATGGCAATTTTACAAACCTGAGATTTATGTATGCAAAAAGTGAGGCTAGAACTATAAGAACAGAAAATGAGTAATATAATTCCATAATGATAAAAATTCCAATCCGGCCAAATGTAGTTTAAAAATCAAATAATAAAGGAATAACGCTGGCATCATAAACAAAAATAAAAAAATACAATTCTTACATAGAAAACACAGTTCATAACGCGTTTTCATCAGTTCAATTAATTATACGATAATATGGCTTTATTATCCTCTAAAAATGTGGGAAAAAATTGTCAGGTAAAAGCTTGCAATTATGCAGAAATTCATCTTTCACATAATACATTTGCTGCTAAATTTTAAACCAGAACTTAATGAAAAAAATTATCCTGGCTGCCTTTTTAGTTGCAGCCCTAAATTTTGGCGCTTCTATGAATGCTTCAGCACAGTCAACCTACAAAAATGCCCTGGGTATGCGCGTTGACTTTGGTACCGGTGGTACTTATGTTGGATTTTCAGGTAAACATTTCTTTAATGCAAACAATGCCGGAGAAGCCATGTTATTGTTTGGTTCAGGCGTTACACTTCTGGGTTTCGAATACCAGTATCATGGCCAGATCCAGAATGCCCCGGGTTTAATGTGGACTGCAGGTATTGGACCCGCGCTTGCATTTGGCGGCGGTACAGAATTATTATTCCGTCCCATTGTTGGTTTAGATTATAAGATCAACAACGTGCCTTTGAATATGAGCTTCGACTGGCGCCCTTACTTCACCACCGCTTCTGGAGTTTCCGAAAGGTTCCAGGCAGCAAGATTTGGACTGGCCTTCCGTTATACTTTGAATTAATCTTTATCAATCGTCTTTTAATAAATGCCCTGCCTGGCGGGGCATTTCTTTTTAAGAAAACTAATGTAGAACTGCCCCCATAAACCTCCAACAAACCTAAAAACTTCAACAATATTCAACCACCATTCAACCACCATTCAACAACCATTCAACAACCATTCAACAACCATTCAACAACTATTCAACAACTATTCAACAACCATTCAACAACTATTCAACCACCCTCCAACCACCCTCCAACCCGTAAAATATTTAATGAAAGAATCCTTTGTTTCCATCAATTTATTTTTAATTTTAATACTTCAAAGGGTCTTTTAATAATTCTACCTTATTAATTCTGGTTAGCTCACTGGTGATAACATCAAATTAATCATCAAAATTTATAACCATGAATTCAAAATTACTGCTGCTTACGGCTATGCTTTGCATTGCCATTACCAGTCTATCGCAAAACCGGCCTAATACAGAAACCCCAATGGCCGTTCAGTCTATTACAAGCGAAGACATAAATCCTTTCCAGCAAGGAAATTGGAATTTTGACCTTAACCGCATTGGCCGTGTGAATTCACAAAATGCACATTATAACGGCAATAAAATTGCTGAAAGAAATTCCCTGGATATAAGTCTTAGAGGCACCTATTTTTTCGCTAACAATATTGGAGTTGGACTTGATTTATCTGCCAGTCGTGAAAAATCCGGGTTAACCACACAATACACCCAGTCGGAATTGCTGGGCATTTTAAGTTTAACTGCAGGCACCCGGATTTCCAATAATTTCAATCTTTACGGAACCGTGGGTTATGGAATTGGGTCGGAAAAATACAAACAGGAAATTCCCGGAGGAAACGACCAGAGTGAAAGTTTTGATATTTCACGTCTTCAGTTTGCTATAGGCTCACCCATCAGGCTGGGTGGAACAAACGTATTTCTAACTCCCGAACTTGGCTATTCCATTCGAACAATCGACTATGAAATTGAAGAAGAACAAAAATCAATGTTCCAGGTAAGACTGGGCCTTGAAACTTATTTGCGAGGATCAGACATAGGATGCAACCCCAGTCATTCTGCAGGAATGTATAACGCAGGCCGAAGTTTTATTGGATATACTACCAGGGCTTCCGTGGGATTTGGCAATTACGAGTTCACATACGCCGGAATTCCTGAACCCGATAAAGAAGATTTTAACCGCCTGAATGTAATGTTTGATTACAACCGCTATGTGATTGATAATTTTGCTGTGGGTATTGAAGCGGGAATACGAAGGGTAGCCTATGAACCCGAAAATTCCGGCGTAAATTATAAATCCTCTGAATTGAGTTGGCGTTTAAAACCTCAGCTGACCTACAATTTCCCATTTTTTCAAAATTCTTTTGTACAGGTAGGAGGCGGAATCGGGGGAAGTAAATACAAAGAAGAATACAATAACAATACAGATGAATATAAAGAAAACATGAAAATGTTTGATGCCTACCTTGGCTATAATTTCTTCTTTGCACGCAACCTGGCGCTAACTCCCATGTTTGGTTATTTAGTGGAATGCTGGAAAGAGGATGGTGCAGATGAATCGGTAAGTTACCGTGGCTTTGATGCGGCTTTAGGCGTTCGATTTAATTTTTAAGTTCAAGCCTTTACAATAATTTAGAATAGCAAATGAAAATTTGCTATTTTTTTATTCAAGAATATATAATATGATTCCTAACCTTAAAGCACGAGAGATAAAACCTTCCGACGTTCCTCTTATAGTTTCTTACTGGGTTGACTCAGATCCTGCCTTTTTACAATCCATGGGTGTTGACCTTCAGAAACTTCCCAGGAGGGAAGACATGGAAAATAATTTAATGAAACAGATAGAAACGCCGCTGGAAGAAAAAAGATCCTATTGTATCATCTGGGAAGCCGATCATAAACCCATTGGACATTGCAATACCAATCCAACATATTATGGTGAAGAAGCTTACATGCACCTGCACTTATGGGATCCTTCAGAAAGAAAAAAAGGAACCGGCCTCCAGTTACTGAAGTTCACAGTTCCTATATTTTTTAAAAACCTGCAATTAAATACACTGTATTGCGAGCCTTATGCATTGAATGAAGCACCCAATAAAACCCTGGAACGCCTGGGATTTGATCTTGAAAAAGAATATACCACTATCCCCGGCTCTATCAATTTTGAACAACCTGTAAAAAGATGGGTGCTCTCAAGAGAAAAATTTGACTCGATATTTTAACCAGGTTGTTTTAACATCACCCTTTTACCAGGAGAACGGAAATTATTATTCCTGTTCCTGTTAAACCTTGAAGGTGCTGCAGGCCTTGAAGTTCTTGCCTGCTGGTTAACGATCATCTTATATGGATGCTCAACATTTTCCGGGATAACCTGTGATATCAGTTTATTGATATCTCTGAGGTAGGGAATTTCTTCATGGTCGCAAAAAGATAATGCTATACCACTGGTTCCCGCCCTTCCGGTTCTGCCAATACGGTGAACATAAGTTTCGGGCACATTGGGAAGATCGTAATTGATGACGTGCGTAAGATTATCAACATCAATTCCTCTTGCCGCAATATCGGTTGCAACCAAAACTTTCAGCCGGCCACTTTTAAAATTCTGCAAGGCACGCTGACGTGCATTCTGGGTTTTGTTACCATGAATGGCATCGGCCTGTATGTTCGATTTCTTAAGATCTTTCGCAATCTTATCGGCACCATGTTTTGTCCGGGTAAAAACAAGTGTTCTTTCAATATCCAGCTGGCCAAGAAGATGAACCAGCAAATTGTGCTTGTTTCTTTTTTCTACCAGGTAAACCGATTGATCCACTTTTTCTGCGGTGGAAGAAACAGGCGTTACTTCAACTTTTTCAGGATGCTTTAATAATGAATTAGCAAGCTTTGAAATTTCCGGAGGCATGGTAGCTGAAAAGAAAAGTGTTTGCCTTTCAACCGGTAATTCCCTGATGATCTTTTTAATGTCGTTGATAAAACCCATATCCAGCATCCTGTCGGCTTCATCAAGAATGAAGATCTCTAAATGATCGAGATGTACATAGCCCTGGTTCATCAGGTCGAGTAACCTGCCGGGGGTTGCAATCAAAACATCGGTTCCGTTACGCAGCGCAATGGTTTGTGCACTTTGTGGTACACCGCCAAAGATCACATCATTTCTTATCCCTGTATATTTTCCATAGGAACTGAAACTCTCATCTATCTGCACGGCAAGTTCCCTTGTGGGTGTTAAAACCAAAGCCCGTACATGCTTGTATCCGTTTCTTTTTTCCCGGCTTAATAACTGAAGGGTTGGAATAGCAAAAGCTGCTGTTTTACCTGTACCTGTTTGCGCACAACCTAAAAGATCTTTTCCTTCCAGTACAATAGGTATGGCCTGTTCCTGTATGGGTGTAGGATTCGTATATCCCTCTGCCTTTACCGCCTTTAAAATGGGCGCAATAAGGCCTAATTGTTCAAAATTCAAATTATTATATTTTTTGAGTAAATACCGGTCTTTAAAGTGCCGGTTAACTATATGCTCATCGCCATTATGACTTGATGAAGCTTTTCCGAATGAAGATTATCGAGTCTACTAAGAGTGAGTATATTAACGGGTCAAAGATAACAGAATAATTCATAAGCCTATGATAAAAGATAAAAACCTGGTGCTCAGCACTTCAGCAGGCTTAAACCCTTATTTCAGCTTTTTCTTCAGCTGGTCGCCTAAAACATCTATTAAATTACCCGAATTATCTATGATCATCTGGTTCACAAAAAGATTCTTCGAGCTTTCTTTCACATTTACTTCAATATTATAGGCACCCTGGCTGAACGCAGGCTCGGTAGTATTATAGCCCGTCATATGATAGCCAAACGAACGGGGAATGATAAAACTTTGGCCATCGAGTTTCTTACCCTCAAGACCGGCATAATAGGCTTCATAACCTTCTTCACTCTTATCAAGCGGAGCATTGCGAAGGAAGAAATAGAATTTCCCAAGTTCAACATTCTTAAAAATATCACCATCAGCATTCACATAAGATGATTTGAAACTGATCTCGAAATCCATATTGAGCTTATCATTGTTCTTTGGAACCTTAGCCTTTGCATAATTCAATTTCAAACTTTTTAATTTCAGTCTGAAAATTGAATTATTGATGATCTCATAGGGATTGGAAGTGTCGAGTTCAAAATCTGCCACCAGTGCCGTATCCTGAACACCATTATTATCAAATGTTCTTACAACTCTAAAACCATTGAACTGCATTCCAATAGGATCGAATGGTCCTTCCAGGGAAAGCTGGTCGTAAAAATATAAACCGGTTAAAGCATATTTGTATTCGGCTGTATACTTCTTCTTATCCTTTGCAATCATTTGTTTTACTGCATTAGTGGCAAAAGAAACAGCTCCACCTATTAAACCAGTCATAGGACCTCTTCCCTTATCAAGCCTGTCGGCAAGGTTGGGAACAACCTGCTGCTGTAATCCGGCATAATTTATTACATCCGGGGACTCACTGATATTCATTTTTACCTGTTCTTTTGAATGTGCTGAACCAAGTTTGGAACCTGCACATCCAATGAATATAAGTGACAGAAAAACTGGAATGAACTTTATAAATCTATGTTTCATAAACGTAGTTGAAAATTTTTATTCAAAAGTGCGCAGTACAATTTTCTGTATAGACCAGGTAACTGGTGTAATTACTTTATTGCGGGTTTTTGTTCCGGTAAAGAGCAACCCTTCCAGAGGTTTAGAAGCCGGGCCAACAGGTCCGCGTGTAATTACACCTTCCTGCTGAAATGCCGACAGGTTACCAATAGCTTCTTCACTTGATAGAAGAAAATAATTATCAGCTCCTGCAGGTGGTGTAATCAGGATGTCGGCAATATGAGAACGCTGCTCATAACTTTTATCGGGATTTATATAAGGCAACCTGTTTTCAACATTACCACTTTCAGCATTTGGGAATAAAAGATTCATGAAACCCTTACTATCAATAGAAAATACGTAAACATATCTTTGCCTGCGGTTCCAGCTGCCCATAGAAGGGTCTCTTTGAAAATAAATGGAAAGCGTATCATTTACATTTACCTTATCGCTGGTCAATTCTTTTTCAGAAGTATAATATTGAAAAGATAATTTAAAAGGAAACTTTGATGTACCTCCGGGAGGTGAGCTTAACATCAGCCAGTCGCGGATCTTTGCAATACGAAAGGCATATTCCGATAATGATGCTGCCAGAGAGGTTGCAGATGAAAGACTTCCTTTATATTCTACAAAATCGGTTCGTGCAGGAAAACTTTCTGTTGTATCCTGAACCGTTACATGGGTTTTTACCAGTGCATAAGAAATATTGCCTGCATCATCTACAGTACCAACAAGTGAATATTGCGATTGTGAAGGATCAGAAACAATGGAAATATTATTATACTGTGAAAATGCTTTTTTGATCTCATTCACCATGGAAACTGAAGGAGGAAAATTTACAGCGGCAGATTGTATTTGGGCAACTGCCGTTGCATTCAATTTTTTTCCAACAATCTTTTTTTCTCCCGATTCATAATAGATCCAGTTGCCATCGGTCAATGAAAAAATTCTTTGTGGACTGGATTTGGTGAGATCATAGATCCATTTCGTTTTTTTTGACGTTCTTAATGCCTGGAAAGCGCTAACTTCTTCCATAAGTTGCTTATCATCCAAACCTTTTGCTGGAAGATAAATTTTCAGGGCAGGTGATTTGGCCGATGCCCAGCTGATAACTTCAAACAAAGTTCCCGGCTGAATATCTGAAGATGATCCATTTAAGGATTTAGCATAACTTTTATTGGCGCCGCGCATCTCTATCACTTCTAAAGTATCATTTGTTGAAATAGAAGCCAGCCTAACTCCTTCCGACAAACCAAAAGCATATCCTCCTAACAATTCAACGCCTTTTGAATCTTTTTTACTTACGCCAATAGTAAACTGGTTTTTTATTGCGCCTTTCTCTAACCCAAACAGGGTTCCGTTGATCCTTTCTTCATTCGCAGCCAGTACAGGCTCCTGGGTTTTTCCATAATACTTCATGATGGCAGTTACACTTGCATGAATATTCGACACAGGAGCATCGGGTGATAATTGCTGTAATGTTTTCAACAGTGCAATGGTGAACGCACCATGCGGAATGTTGTTTTCATCGCGTTGCTCTTTTGCAAATTCAAAGTCCTGGGCTGCAGAAAACATTAATGCTCCACGCGATTCAGGACGAACAGGATCAGAGGGATCTTTTACATCCATCTTATTTTCTTCTATATACCTGACTTTAGGAGGTTCATTTAAAAATGCATCTCCCCTACCAACAGATCCGCTATGGCAACTGTCGAAGATCACTGTTAACAAAACACCTTTATCCAGAAGCTTATTAAAATAAACGGCAAGTTCTTTATCACGAATATCGGCAGCACCCTTGTATGCATCTGCAGGCACCATGGTTTCATCGCGCTTATCTGCTTCGCTTGAAAGAGAATTATATACCTGGCTGCCATGGCCTGCGTAATAGATGAAGATCACATCACCTTTCTTTGCTTCACTTACCAGCTTTTCAAGGCTTTTTAAAATATTTTCTCTTGATGCCTGTTCATTGGTAAGAAAATTAATATTGCCCGCATCGAATGCATACCTGGAAATTACCAGGTCTTTCATGGCATTGGCATCATTCACACAACCATCGAGGTTATTCCATACCGAACGGGTAGTGTTAGATGCCTGTATGCCTTCGGGCTTGTACATATCAATACCAATGATCAAAGCCTTTTTTGTTTGGGAATGTAATGGCAAATAAACAAGAAGGAAAAGAAGTATTATTACTAGTCTCATGTTAGTCTCCAGGGGTATAGCAGTTAATAATTATTTCGGCAGTTGGATGTAAAGGCTGTAAAAATTCCATAAAAGGAAAAATTAATTTCCCGATGGGGCACTAAAATAATCAATAAAGACAAGTTCTCAAACTGCCTACATATTTATAAAACAATTTATATTAGCTTTTTAATTTACGCCCTGGGGTATCTTGTAATATTTATTACGGTAGTCGTTGGGCGACATACCGGAGAACTTTTTGAAAACGTCGCGGAAAGCCTTGGTATCGGAATATCCTACATGATACATCACCTCGTAAACGGTTTTCTTGCCCGATTCCAATTGTTTTTTTGCAGCTTCAATTTTTACGCGCTGAATGTATTCAACAATAGTGTTGGAAGTTGCCTTCTTAAATCTTCTTTCGAAAGTTCTTCTTCCTATACTGAGCCTGGAAGTAATTTCATCTACAGTTATTCTTTCCTGGAACTTACTTTCTATATATGCCTGCGCACTTAATACCGCTTCATCATTATGTGTTTTTTGTCCAACAAACATCATAAACGGCGACTGGCTGGTTCTTTCAATATCTATCATGAAAGTTTTAGCAGCAACTATTGCAACCTCCCTTCCTGCATATTTTTCTACCAGGTAAATCAACAGGTTGGTAAAAGAATAGGCACCACCACTTGTATAAATTCCATCGCTGTCGGTAAGTATCTTATCATCTATCAATTTCGCTTCAGGAAACATTTTCCTGAATGCCTCAGCCGACCGCCAGTGTGTGGAACATTGTTTTCCGTTCAACAATCCTGTTGATGCAAGAACAAAAGATGCGATACATAAACTCACTATTTCTGCACCTTTTTCATAATGACTTACGATCCAGGGCAGCATTTCCTTATTTTCTTTCAATACTTCATGTATTGCTCCATGAATAGCGGGTATGATGATAAGATCTGTTTTGCTGATCTCATTGATTGTACATTCCGGGTTAATAACAAAAAGTCCATTGGATTGCCTCACTTCGCGAGAAAGACCCACCAGTTGTATTTTAAATACCGGTGCTCTTCCCGATTCCTTAGCATATTCATTTACCCATGAAAGTATCTGGTGGGCACCTTCCACATTTACCAGGCTGAAGTGGCCATAGGGTACCAGTATTGAGA
>JAEZCV010000003.1 GCA_023429985.1 Bacteroidota bacterium
ATCCTGAACACTTCGAATGAGGGAAATGGTATATGCTGAAAAAAGCCAATCAGGCAATCCGCGATCTTTTCCCGTAAGAGTTGGGGCAATAAGAGCAATTGATAATCATGAATCCAAATGGTATCACCAGGGTTGATAATTTTACCTAATTCATCACAAAATTTTTCATTTACTTTACGGTAAGCCTCCCAGAAAGATGCTTCATAGATTACATATTGATTAAAATAGTGAAAAGTTGGCCAGAGAGTGGCATTACTGAATCCTTCATAATAGTCCCTGATCTCCTTTTTGGAAAGGAATACCGGATGCATATTTTCCCGCTTTAATTCACTGATTACTAACTTCTGTTCTCCAGGATCATCTATAAATAACCCTGGCCAGCCTACCCAGAGGTTATTATCATCTTTGTACACGGAGCCTAAACCGGTAGCCAATCCACCTTCACTTGGAAGAAAAGTGAGTGATTGCTCCTGGCGAGTTATCTTTACAGGTAGCCTATTGGATACGATAATAGTTTTTGCCATCAGTAATAATTTGTAACCGCTAAAAAATTGGGGAAAACGATAAAGTATGTACAATAAAAATAGAATATGCTACAAATGTTTAATAAAATTTACATAACCTATTTTTAAAAAGTACCGATGATTTCAAAAATACGATATTATTGCAACAAAACACCGGATTATTAAAAAAATAACATTAATAATATTAATTTAATAACAATAATTTTTGGGGAGGAGCAATCTATATTAAATCCTTACAGAGTAAGAATTCGACTAATTTTATTTGTGCAGGAATCCCATATGTTTGCGTTTTTTACCAATCAGTATTCGCCAGCACAATTTTAAAATGTACAAGTATGAAAAGCTTTTTAATTATTCTGATAACCTTGTTATCTCTTGAATTATTGCATGCTCAAAAAGTAATCTCTTCAAAAGATTTTGGCAATAACAGAAGTCTGATTATACATGAATTACCTTTTACCAAAGGTCTTGAAGATGGATTTGTGATATTAAAAGAAGATAAGAAAGGGTTTTTTAATTTTCAAAAATTCAATTTACTACAAAACCTTTTATGGGACACCAAAATCGTATTTGACCCTCAACTAAATGTTCCGCAAGTACTTATTCATCAATCCGAAGCGTTATTAATATCTTTCACTGTGAAAGAGTTGGAAAGAAATGTCATTATTGAATTAAAAAAAATTGATTTGACTACTGGCAAAATCACAAATGAAGCAAAAAAGATGATGCCACAGTTCGAAACCAGGAGTACTTACCCCAGGATTAGTATTTCAAATGATCTGTCCAAAATATTGCTATCCCATTTTGTTCCTGCAGCGAGCAAATCTCAGGAACTTATCGTTTTGAACACAGAAGGTTTGACAGTGGAAAAAACGTTACAGTTAAACAATGACCTTTTCGAGCCAAACCGATTTAATAAATTTGTGATAGATAACAAGGGAAATGTGTTTTTTGCCTCTATCAATGAAAAACTTTTCCGCATGGATGGTTTTTTCATTCCCTCGTCCAGTACAGAACCATTGTTGCTTCAACATGATATATTTTTCACCCGTCCGATGGACAATGTGCCAGATGTGATCATTGAAGTAGTGGAAGATTCTACGTATTTCATTGTAGCTGCAACAGGTAATATTCAAAATGAACTGATTGGGGTAAAGCTGGTAGGATTTGATTTTAAAAACTTTGAGATCACTTTTGATACAGTCTATAATTTTTCTTTTGCCAATGTTCAAAATCTTTATGCCAAAAGCATCTCGACTTCGAAATATGTAAAAAATGGTTCCCTAAAAAAGCCTGCTGATCTTAATGGTTATGCTTTACAAGAGCTACGGATTGACAAGAATAGAAACATGGTGCTGTTCATTGAAAAAAACCTTCAAAAATCCACCTTTCAAAAAGGCTTTAACAGTGGCAACCTGCTCTATACCTACAATACCAATACAAAAAGACAGCTCCAGAAAAGTGAAGACGTGATTATCATGTCTTTTGCTCAAAACGGACAGTTAAACTGGGGAAATGTGGTTCAAAAATATCAGGTAACCAAACCGTTCAACTATCAGCTTTCTTACGTCTCGGGAATTTCAGATGACATGTTGAATCTGCTCACCTGGACAAAGAAAAGCCAACATAGTCTTCAGGTGACAAGGATTGACCTTAAATCCGGAAATGCAGTCTTTGCTGGTAAGGACATTCTCAACAATGGTACATTTACCTATCATAAAAACTATTCTACATGGATTGATGGCAATCATTTGGCCATTACCACTCAGAAAAACAACAAATTAAATGAAAGGACCCTGCATGTGGTGAAGATAGATTAACTTGCTAACTGATCCTGCTCCAGTTCACTACATCTTTTTTCAAAGAGGCTAGGTGACGGGAAATATTCACATTCTCTTGTGAAGAAAGCTCAGGATCGTCAGCTAAAATAGCAGATGCTGATTCACGGGCGAGTTGTAGTATTTTTTGATCTTTGGCTAAATCAGCGATTAGGAGATCAAGGATCCCGCTTTGTTGGGTACCCATTAAATCACCCGGACCACGCAGTTTCAAATCAGTTTCAGCAATTTCAAAACCATCAGTAGTTTTTACCATGGTATCCAATCTTACTTTCGCTTCTTTGGTTAATTTATAGTCGGTCATTAAGATACAATAGGATTGTTCACCGCCCCTACCAACACGTCCTCTAAGCTGATGAAGTTGACTAAGGCCAAACC
>JAEZCV010000023.1 GCA_023429985.1 Bacteroidota bacterium
TATTGATAAGTATAAAAAAGCAGGCGGAAATCAAAACAGAACCCATTACTACAGGAAAATCCAGCTTCTCCAAAGCATCTACGGTTACCTTACCTATTCCTTTCCACCCAAAAATGTATTCAATGAAGAAAGCACCTGCCAGAAGTTCGGCAAACCATCCTGTAATTGCAGTGATTACCGGATTCAAAGCATTACGCAATCCATGCCTCAGTACCACTTTTCTTTTACCCAAGCCTTTTGCATAGGCTGTTCGGATAAAATCCTGGTCGAGCACATCCAGCATCGAACTTCTTGTAAGTTGTGTGATGATAGCCAGCGGTCTTATACCTAATGTTATTGCAGGAAGTATTAAATTTTGTAGCGTGAGTCTTTTATTTCCTTCTTCATCAATATCAAACCAGCTTCCTGTAAGATGCAGGCCGGTGAAATCGCTCCAGACAAAACCAAACAAATATGCTATTATAATGCCCATGAAAAATGAAGGCGCAGAAATTCCAATGATACTTGAAAACACTGCCGTTGTATCCATCCAGGTATTTTGTTTTACTGCAGCAATAACACCGAGGGGAATCCCTATCAGCACGGCTATGAACATGGCTGCAATTGCAAGCAGCAAAGTTCCGGGCAGGGCTTCCATCAATACATCACTTACCTGTTTTTTAGTTTGATAAGATTTGCGGAGATAAGGAAACTTAATGGCCAATTTGGTTTCGCCTCCTATAAAAAACCCTTTTAATTCTTTTTCCTGAATTTCTTCTTTTGAATGAATGGCCAGAGGAGAAACATCATTCAGGTAATAAATAAATTGTTTCCACTTAGGCTGATCGAGATAAAGTTCCTTACGAATATTTTCCTGTGTTGCCAGGTCGCCAGACTGTCCCATAATCAGTCGCGAAGGATCGCCAAATCCCTGGAATAAAACAAATACCAGCATCACCACTCCAAGAAGCACCAGTATACCGTACAATATTTTTTTAATGATGTAATTGAACACCGTTATTTATTTTGACTGATGATGATTTCAGCATCATCAAATTCATTCCTGCTCAATTTATGCCGAATGGTTCCTTTTTCCAGAATATAAATGGTGGGCTCTGTTCGGGCTGTTGTTCTTACAATGGTAAAATCGGCATTAAAAAACTGGATGGAATGCTTTTCACGGATAAAAATGTTCGATGCTGCTGTAGCTGAAGGAGTTGCCAGGTAAACAGGAATACCCGAATCGGCAGCCGCAGTGGACAACTGAAGCACCTTGTTTTTCCATCCCGGCTGATGAAGTTCCTGTGCAAAGATCAAAATGGCTTTGGGCTGTTCTAAAACCACAGAAGTGGAATCGCTACCGCTTAATCCCGTTAAAGAAAAATTTTTGATGGGAGGCTCGGCATTTCCTTTTCTTACCAGTTTATCCTTCCTGTCGATGAATGTATAATTTTCCAAGTCGGCAGGCAATTCTTCAGGTGCAAATTCAAACTGCTTACCATCCTTTTCATAAATGAATTTCATTGCAAAACTATCAGGAACAGAACCCGGAGGGGGAAGCATTTGTTGTGAAATATTATTGCCCTGTTTAAAGGGAAGGCAATCGGCAAATGGAAGATTTTTCAATACATACCATTGCATTAAAAGACTGATGATTGCGGTTGACCAGAAAATAATTTTTCTTGCTGATGAAGATAAAACGGGAATGATGTACTTCTTTCCGGCGATTAAAAAAACGATCATCACCAGGAGCAGAATATCTTTTATAAATGAAGTAAGTGGTGTAATGGGAAGGCAATCGCCAAAACAGCCGCAGTTGGAAAATTTTCCGGACAGATAAGCATAACCGGTAAGGAAGGTGAAAAATATGATGAGCACCAGCAACAGCCACAGAAAGAAGTTTCGCAGGTAGCCAATAAGAATGGCCACACCTGCAATAATTTCCAGGGTGATCATGAGAACAGAAAGAGCAATGGCATATTGGTGCAGGAATTCAAAAAGAGCCATCAAGGCTCCTTTCAAAAAGAAATTTCCTGAAGCCAGTTCGGCGTTCCACAATTCGAAAAACTCCTGCATCTTATAGCCCAGGCCCATAGGGTCGTTGGCTTTAACAAGGCCGGAAACAATGAATAATACTCCAACAAAAATCTGAATTATTTTAACGGATATTTTCATCAGGTGGATATTTCATTAGTATCAGTGCAAAAACAGAATAATTGATCATATCGAAATAGTTGGCATCCAAACCTTCACTAATAAGCGTTTGACCTTTGTTTGAAACGATCTGCTTCATGCGCTGCAATTTCATTAGTATGAGGTCAACAAAACTTTGCTGGCTCATATTGCGCCAGGCTTCGCCATAATCGTGGTTTTTGTTTTCCATTAACTGCTTTGCTGCAGTTAAATAGTGATGATAAAGCCTGGCCGCTTCATCATGTTCGAGTTCTGAAGCTTCATTTTCTTGAAGTTCAAGCTGAATCAATCCAATAACAGAATAATTTATGATGCCTTTGAATTCTGTTGCAATATCATCATCTACTTTTTGCAATCCTTTTTCCTGGATCGTGCGGATGCGCTGTGCTTTAATATAAACCTGGTCAATTATGGAAATGGTTCGTAAAACCCTCCATGCTGTTCCATAGTCCCTGGTTTTCTTCACAAAAACATCCTCACATTCCTTAATAACAGTATCGTATTGACTGCTTGTGTTCTGCATTCGATCTATTTATCTACATTAGCTTCAAAAGTAACAAACAAGAGCAAATGTTTACGCTTAATTGTAAGGGAAGGTTATTGGAGATAAATGAGCCGGTGGTGATGGGAATCATTAACACCACACCCGATTCATTCTATAGTGAAAGCAGGCAACAGAATATAGATGATGTTTTAAGGAAGGCAGAAAGAATGATTGGAGAAGGCGCCGCTATTTTAGATATAGGAGGACAAAGCACACGGCCCGGTGCTCAAAAGGTTAATGAGAACGAAGAATTGAAGCGTGTTCTGCCCGCGGTGGAAGCAATTTCCAGGAACTTCCCGCAACAAATTATTTCAATTGATACCTATTATGCAAAGGTGGCGCTTTCGGCTGCAGAGGCAGGCGCTTCAATTATAAATGATGTGAGTGCAGGAAGTTTTGATCCGGCAATGATAGGAACAGTGGCCGCATTACAGCTTCCCTATGTACTGATGCATATAAAAGGAGATCCATCTAACATGCAGGATCATCCGCATTACGAAAATGTTACGCCTGAAGTATTTGACAGGCTGAATTTTCAGTTAATGAATTTGGAAAAGCTGGGAATCAAAGATGTAATTATAGACCCCGGCTTTGGATTCGGCAAAACCATTGAACATAATTTCAGGTTGCTTGCGGAACTAAATTTCTTTTCGAAACTTGACAGGCCCTTACTGGTGGGGTTATCAAGAAAAGCAACTGTTTATAAAACTTTGGGCATTACGGCAAACCAGGCGCTTAACGGCACCACAGCCATTCATACCATTGCACTTTTAAATGGAGCCAGCATTCTGAGGGTTCATGACGTAAAAGAAGCAGTAGAAGCTATAAAGATCACCGAAGCCTATCGGCAACAAAAAAGCAGCCCGGAAGCTGCTTTTTGAACTTATACAAGGTATAAGAATATGTAAGTACGGTGGATGTTTAAATAGGTACTGATTTCAAAGGATGTTGAACTAAAAACGGACCTCTCGAAAATCTCACCCTTATGGGTATTGGGCAAAGTTCGGAAAAAAATCAGGAACCTCAATGTTCATGTCCATCTCCCTCGTAATGCTGTTGTGCCTGGGGAGGAGGATTGTCGGAAATATCCTGGATTTCAATATCAAAAACTAATACTTCATTTGGTTTGATCTTTGGTGCGCTGCCCCTGGTGCCATAACCCAGGCTGGAAGGAATAAAAACAGTTGCTGAACCACCCTTACCTAATTGCTTCACTCCATCTTCAAAACCCTTAATTGAACCATTTGTTCCAATTTGAATAGGAAAAACACCCGCATCAAATTGTTCACCACCAAGTGTGCGACCTGCATATTTTACATTTACAAATTGACCAACAGCAGGTTTGGATCCCTGGCCTTCATTTTTTATCTGAATGTAAACACCCCAGTCGGTTTTCTTTGCCTGGATATTATTCTTTGAAAGATATTCCTCAATCAGTTTATTATCTATCTGCACCTGGTTTTGAGTGGCAGTATCCTTTTTAAATCTTTCCAGCCCTTCCTTATCTCTCAGTTCAAATTGTTCCGCACGATCCTTATTTACAGCAGCATTGGCTTCCTCAACAGTTTTATACACATCGGTTATGCGGATGGTAGTAATGAGTTCATCACCTGGTTTTAAAGTTTTTCCAGCCGCTTCGGGACTTTGCTTTATTAAGGAATCGGTTATTTGCACCATATATACACTGTCGCCCTTTCTTAATTTGGGAAGAATTTCCATGATGTTAGCAGCAATATCGGCATAATTTGATACGGGAGGATCGGGCTGCACCATTAAATACTGAGGTGCTTTGCTGGCATAAGAGCTAAAAAGCATGGTGTCTTTTGTTTTCTGAACCACCTCGAACTTTACATAATATTGGGCTTTTATTGAGTCGCCTTTGTTGTCGGAAAATACTTTATAAGGAAGACCCGAACTGGTTTTCTGGAATTCAACATTATTGCAACCTGCTGCCAGAATCACTGCTATAACTAAAGCTGGGAGATTTTTAAAAAATCGCATTTTCATTTTTTTATTGTAATTGAGTGCTGTTTTCCTTAATAGCCTGTTTAAATTTCTGAATGGTTTCCTGCAGCGAAGCCTGGTCGCTCCCACCTGCCGCGTTAAAATGGCCGCCACCTTTAAAATATTTACGAGCGAAAGTATTACAGTCGAAACTGCCTTTGCTGCGGAATGACCATTTCCTTTCTTCATCCCTGTCGATGACGCAACCCACAAGCTTTATTCCTTTAATAGAAAGTGGATAGTTTACCAGACCTTCGGTATCCCCTGTTTTAATTTCGTATTTAAGCAGTTCAGACCTGCTGATATAGATCAACGCTGTATTCAGTTCATAATTAATTTCCATCCGGTTGCTCAGCACATGTCCGAGAAATCTTAACCTGTTTTCCAGGAAATTATCATACAGTGCTTCATGAACCCTGGTATGATCTAATCCCAGCTCTTTTAATGTGGCCACCATATGGTGTACATTGGCAGAGGTAGATGAAAAGCGGAAGGAGCCTGTATCGGCCACCACTCCGGCATATAACGATTCAGCAATTGGGGTATTGATCATGGAAAGATTTCCTGATTCTTTTATAAGATCATAAATCATTTCACATGTTGAACTTTTTGAAGTATCACTTTCTCCATAGGTAAAGGAAGCTTCATCGGGTTCGCGATGGTGGTCAATAAGAATCTTTGTACAATCAATTTCTGCAAGTTTCGGTGCCATATTCCTGGTGCGGCTGAAATGGTTATGGTCGAGACAAAAAAGCCAGTCGGCCTGGCTTAACAGGTTGTCTGCCTCTTGTTTGCCCAGTTCATAATCCAGCACTTTGTCGCAACCTTCCATCCAGTTGAGCCAGCGTGCCCAGTTGGTTGGAGAAATCACGGTAACGTCGTGGCCAAACTGTATCAGGAAGTGGTAAAGTCCCAGCGCAGAACCCATTGCATCGGCATCGGGTTTCTGGTGCATGGTGATGATAATGTTTTTTTTATCCTTCAACTGGCTGTATATCTGGCTTATTGGCTGCATAAAGAGCCGCAAAAGTAGGCCAAAGTTTTAAGTTTGGAAGGGCATATGAAGATATAGCGGGGTATTAACAAATTTTCCGGCAATGAGATGGGGTGTTGTTGCAGGGAAGATTTTTCAGGGGTTGAACCATCCAGCACATAAAATTGATTTAACAGGTATTCATCTTTCAATGGCAAGGTAGCAACGCTATATCCTCCTATCTTTGCCGCCAAATTTTAAAACAGAAATGACGAACAGAACTTTTACTATGATCAAGCCTGATGCCATGAAGAACGGGCATGCAGGTGCTATATTGGATAAAATTATTAAAGGCGGCTTCAAAATAGTGGCGCTTAAGCAAACTAAATTAACCAGGGAAAGAGCCGGGCAGTTTTATGAAGTACATAAGGAACGTCCGTTTTATGGTGAGCTTGTAGATTTTATGAGTAGTGGCGTGATCATAGCTGCCATCCTGGAAAAGGATAATGCCGTTGCTGATTTCAGGAAACTGATTGGCGCTACCGATCCTGCAAAAGCAGATGAGGGAACCATTCGTAAGATGTTTGCCACATCAATGGGCGAAAATGCTGTTCATGGCAGCGACAGCGATGAGAATGCAGCTATCGAAGGAAGCTTTTTCTTTTCCGGATTGGAGATGGTGAGTAGTGAGTAGTGAGGAGTGAGGAGTGAGTGGTGAGTGGGTTGGATTCGAACTGTAAAAAATGCTAAGGAAGGATAATCATAGCGGTTGCAAAAGCTATGTATGAAAGCAAAGAATCCGAAGGGTTCTTATGTTTATGAAAAAATGTATTGCAAAAAAACGACCCTTAAATAGGTCGTTTTTTTTAATTGTCAAGTAGAAACGCGAATTTTACCGCACAGCAGTGACTCACTACTCACTACTCACTACTC
>JAEZCV010000038.1 GCA_023429985.1 Bacteroidota bacterium
TCGCCCCTCAGGTCTTTGGCAATGATCTTTCCCGAAGGATCTACAAGAAAATTTTGAGGAATGCTTTGTACGCGATAAAGTTTGGCTACTTCATTATTCCAGAAAGCCAGGTCGCTTAATTGTGTCCATTCAAGTTTATCTTTTTCTATAGCCTTTAACCATGCCTGCTTATCCTGGTCCAGCGAAATACCCAGTACAGTGAAGTTTTTATTTTTAAATTTATTAAATGCATTTACAACATTCGGATTCTCTATTCGGCAGGGTCTGCACCAGCTGGCCCAAAAATCAACCAGAACATATTTGCCTTTGAAAGAAGAAAAAGAAACAGGCTTTCCTGCTGTATCATTTTGCACAAAATCCATAGCCATTGATCCTACCGTTCCTACTTTATTATATTCAATAAAACCGGCCAGGCTTTTACCAATATTTGAATTCTTTATATTTTCCGAAAGCATAGCATACCTTCTTTCAACTATAGAATAATCCTGGTTCAACTGTGCTGTAACATAAAGTACAAAGGGTGAAACGTAAGAATCTTTTTTATTGGAAATAAAATCATCAACATTTTTATTGATCAGTTGCACCAGTGAATCATACTTTACCATCAAAGCATTTCTCTGATCTCCTTCCTGTGATTTTTGCAACTCAGCAGCCAGCGCATTCAGATTACCTATCAGCGGGTTAAATATTAACTGGAACTGGTCGAAATCCTTATGAGATGCTGAACCTTCAATTTTCAATTCCTTGATCTTTGATTTAGTACCTGAAATTTTAATATCGCTGTTCTCCAGGTAAATATATACAGGTTGTTCATTGGCAATTGTTAACCAGAATAACCCGGGCTCTGCAACATTTCCTGTTAAATTGAACCTGCCGTTATTTATGGTTCCCGTAACCAATACCTGGCTTGCATCCTGTGAGGAACTAACCTTTACAGCACCATCTGCAATACCGGAAATTTCCCCGGTTATAGTAAATCCTTTAGTCTGGGCAAATAAAACCGTTGGGATAAGGAAGAGGGCAAAGAGTACACTTTTCATATTAATGTATTGAATTCCGCAGCTCGAACAGGCGGAATGACTTTCGAATGCAATAATATTAAATTATGAAACAGGAAGCCAGCCCGGATATTGAAAATAACGCCTGATTAACGTCTTTTAAGGCCTGGATAAAACTTTCCTCTTTGCCTAAAACTTCAGGATCTGTTAATGTGCGGCAGGAATAATGGGAAAAGTATTATTTCCAATGGTTAACCAGTTATACCGGGGCTTAGTGTTAATATCAACCGTAAGATCATACAAATTCACCGCGCCAGCCGATTTGTCAAATTTTATAATCACCGTGTCGCCGCTCCTGCTTACCAAAACGTTTTCTTTACCGGCAATGGCAGGTAAGCATTCCTGGAAAACATAGCGTTCACCTATTATATTCGAATTCATATTAAAACTGCCTGAAATGCCGGAACAGTTATCTGCAACTTTCTTCAATTCAACTTCATATTTCAGATAGGGGTCGTGACCCACGTCGCACGATGCCAGGAAACCAATACTGCCCAGAGCCAGGAAGATCTTTTTCATATCTCAAATTAATTCATAAAAAGCAGAAACATTTTCCCAGTTTTCATCATGCTCTATTTCAAAATGATTTTCTCTTTCAATTCCAGGTAAATAAACTTCAAGAAAATTTTCCACGGCTTCTTTCTCACTTGTATAAAAGATGATCTCGCGCCGACGGTACAGTGTTGTATGTCCAACATGCACCGAAGCAGTTTGCGCTTCCAGGTAATCAATAATTGATTTTTCAATATTATTCAGGTATTCATATTCTTCATCTTCCGGGTGGCCAAAATCATTATATCTGTCAGGCACGATGCTGATAAATACAGAATAGGAGAAAGCGCCCCGAATATTTGGATCCTTCAGATCCTTATTAATTATTGCAATGGCAGGATATCCTTCATCCTCAAACTCAAAACCCGAATAAGTTGATGTATCGCTTTTCATTGAATAAATATATATCTAAAGAATAAAAAAATCTTCGATGGCATTATCAGGACTACCCTGCTTCATAAACCAGGTTCATGATTTTCGAATGACCTCAGGAATAAGGGTAAAGACATCCTTTTTAAAATTTAACTGGTGAACTTTATGCTGAAAAAATCTTTCCCGTCTAAGCATTTCTTCATAGCATAGGCGCTTTGATTTTTTATTTTCTTATTGTTTAGTTGAAACTATGGCTGGTAATTCTGCGGGCCTCCACATCATTAAAATTCCATCCAGTTTTTCATAATTTGAAGACCATGCGGTGTAAGAACACTTTCGGGGTGAAACTGAACACCGGTAACATGAAAGGTTTTATGTTGCAATGCCATGATGATACCTTCTTCATCCATTGCCGTGATCCTAAGTTCGGGGGGAAATGATTGCTTACTCACCACCCAGCTGTGATAACGTGCCACCTGAATTTGCGGGGGAAGCCCGGCAAATAAATTTTTATCATTTTCATTTTCTGCAGAAAATTGAACAACCGAAGCCCTGCCATGAAAAACGGAAGGCAGGTTGTATAATTTTCCACCAAATGCTTCTGCAATGGCCTGGTGCCCTAAACATACTCCCAGGATAGGCTTTTGGGCTGCATAAGTTTTAATAACCGGTATTAAAATTCCTGCTTCAGAAGGCAGCCCGGGTCCGGGAGATAAAATAATGCGATCATACCTGCCGATTTCTTCTAAAACAACCTGGTCGTTAAGCTTAATATCAACTTCTGCATCACTCACCTGCTGAACAAGGTGAACAAGGTTATAAGTGAAAGAATCGTAATTATCCAGAACGAGAATCTTCATATTTCTGCAACAATAACAGGGAATATCACAAATACGGGCTAATTAACAGCAAAAATACTTTTATAGCCCTGAATTTGCAGCTATCTTAGAAGAACAAACATTTATATGCTGATTCAACACCAACATACTCCTTCCAAAGGCGTGTTTTTCATTCCGGGAGAAGACGAAGATTTTCTGGCTGAACTGACCTACATCAGGCATGGCGAGGACAGCATAATAATTGAACATACTGAAGTAGCAGAAGAATTAAAAGGTCAGAATGTTGGTTACCAGCTGGTACAGGCTGCAGTGGAATATGCAAGGTCGCATAACCTGAAGATTGTTCCGGTATGCACTTTCGCCAAATCCGTAATTGATAAAAAACCTGAATTCAGAGATATTTTGGCATAATTGATTGCTTTCCTTATTTATTCACCTATCCTTTTAGCAACCTATGAAAACATTATTATCCCTTTTACTTTTTCTTCCCCTTACAAAAGATAATAGCAATGCTGATGCAATAGTTGGCGTTTGGAAAAATTCATCAGGTAAAGGACATATTGAGATTTTCAGTAAGCAAAATAAATTCTACGGGAAAATAATATGGCTGAAGAATGGAGTGGATGCCAAAGGCGAACCAAAGAAAGATATTAAAAATGTTAATCCTGATAAACGAAATCAAACGCTTTTGGGCCTGGTGATGCTGAGAGATTTTGTTTTCAAAGACGGGGAGTACACCAATGGATACATATACAATCCTTCCGACGGCAAGGAATATAAAGGCCAGATCAAATTAAAAAATAATAAAACACTGGCCGTAAGAGGATATATTGGTTTTAGCTTTATTGGAAAAACAGATACATGGACCCGGATACGGTGATGATTAAATAAAGCGTTCCTGCACTTTTTCTTTCCTTAAATAAAAACTTCCACCTTTTTTATCACCAACTTCCCAATATCCGTCGACATAGGTTTTTCTTTTGTTGATATTGCCTTTCATTATAAATTTCTTTCCTTCTGTATCAACATATTTAAAAACAAGCACTGAATCGCCTTTTACTTCCCATGTTCCTGTGAATTTATTATCCTCTTCTACCAGTCCGCTGAATAAAACAACCTGGTTATTATCTTCAAAACGCACAACTACCGATTCCTTATTCTCGTTTATCCTGTAAACGCCGGACCATAATCCCTCAATTGAATTGGAATATTGATCTGACCCGGGTTTTCTATCGAATGTAAAAGCCATTAATAATACTGCTCCCACTAAAAAGATTATTGTTTTCATAACCACACATTTGATTTCACTTCTATAGTAAAATAACAATTGTGCCAAAGAAAAAACCGGCACCACCAAAACATTTCAGCGGATGAGCCGGTTAAAAAATACAATAAAGTGTAGAACCTAAGCCTGATCAGGAAGAGATGCTTTGCAGGTAGTTGTAGATTTCCTTCCATTCAGTAGTTTCAAGTGCAATATACCTGCGGAGATCTTCCATAGAGTCGGAAATTTCTGCCATTCCAAGCCCCGGGCTGTTATTGATCCAGATAGCTTTGCAATCGAGGTTTTTTGCAAGTTGAACATCCGTTATTCGATCACCAATTACAAATGAATTGGGAATATCATAATCAGGATTTCCTATATAATTTTTAAACATTCCAATACCGGGTTTTCTTGTATCTTTTTTATCCTCGGGCATGGTGCGGTCAACCAGTTCTTCTTTAAAAACAATTCCTTCACCTGCAAACGTATTGATAATAAGATTATGCGCAGGCCAGAATTGCTCTTCGGGAAATTTAGGTGTTCCCAATCCATCCTGGTTGGAAACCAGCACGAGTTCAAAATCCATTTCTTCAGCAATCTTTCCCAGGTATTTAAAAACCATTGGATAAAATATCACTTTTTCATAAGTATCAATCTGGTACAAAGGCGGATATTCCTTTATCATAGTTCCATCCCGGTCAATAAACAACACTTTCTTTTTTGCTTTTTCCATTACTTAAAATCTTTTAATGTTTTTATTAGAATGTCATTCTCCCTTTCATTACCAACTGTAATACGCAAACAATTGCGGCAGCCTTCATGTTTAGATACATCCGAAACAAGTATGCCATTACTTAACAAATGATAGTATACTTGTTTTGCATCAGAAAATTGAACCAGCAGGAAATTAGAGTCGCTGGAGAATATTTTTTCAACAACCGGAATGGCCAATAAACCTTTGGTCATCTTCTCCTTCAACCTGTTCGTTTCCAAAATCATATTGTTTACATCCTGCAAATTACCGGTAGCCTCCAAAAGTTTTTCCACCGTTAAAGAATTAATGCTGAAGGAAGCATTTATTTTATTGAGCAACCCTGCAATGGTTTCAGATGTTATAGCCATGTCAACATTGAGCCCTGCCAGCCCCCATGCATGTGAAAAAGATTGCAGCACCACCAGGTTAGGATGTTCTTTAATTTCAGGAACAAAGGATCTATGCCTGCTGAAATTAATATAAGTTTCATTTAGCACTACAATTCCGGGGAAACTATAAATAATGGATTCTATATCCTCCCTGTTCAAATTATTTCCCGAAACTGAATTGGGCGATGAAAGAAACATGATCTTTGAATTTTCATTAACAGATGATTCAATTAATTGAAGATTAACCTGGAAATCATTATCCAGACCAACCTTCCTGTTTTCAATTTCATTGAGTGTTGCCATTGCCTCAATATAATCCGGTGCCGGTGTGCAGCTAATGATATTCGATTTACCTGGTTCACAAAAAATGCGCATCAGCATGTCGGTTAAAACATCGCTTCCATTACCTAAAACAATTTGTGAAGGAGGAATATTCTTTATTGCACTGATCTTTTCTTTTAATTCTTTTTGTGTTGGATCGGGGAATCTGTGATACCATTTCTGCAGGGGTGAACCAAAAGCATTTTCATTGGCATCCAGAAATATCTTCACCTCCTTATTTGCCATTTGCCTTTCCGAATGAAAGGTTTGCATTTCAATGATGTTTTTTCTTGCCAGTTGTAGAATTTCCAGGTCCATATTCAATCCTTGATTTGAGCTTGCAAAAATAACCTAACTAATAAGGTTGATCTGAAAATATGCCGGATAAAGTCTTGTTAACCCTCGGCTGTTATCAGCTTCTTAACCTCAAAATGCGGAATTTTGCTGCATGAAACGCTTCCTCTTTATTATTATATGTTTTGCTGCATTTAATGCATCAGCACAAAAAGTGGACAGCATGTTTTTTAATTTATACACCGACAGCCTGAAGAAAGGTTTTTATAATTATATCAATTTAGATGGAAAACTGAGTGATGGAAGCTGGATGCCGCTTGATACCAGTCATGTTTCCCTTTCATGTAACACGGGGCATTTTTTAGGAAACGACCTTTTTATCGACAGTAGTTATACCGAAGAAACCGTTAAGGTGAAAGCAGTACTAAGATCCCAACCACAAATTTCCAAAGAGATCATTATCTACATAAGAAAAAGGGGCTTTGATGAACCCCTTTCTGAAAATGAAATATATCTGCCTGTTCAAAACCGTAGAAGATCACATCTTTTTGGCATCTTCCAGGAATTTGGCAAGACCAATATCCGTTAAAGGATGTTTTAATAAACCGAGAATAGAATCCAAAGGACAGGTACAAACATCGGCGCCTAATTCTGCAGCCCGCACAATATGGTTGGCATTGCGAATGGAAGCCGCAAGAATTTCGGTTTTATAACCCTGCAGCGCAAATATCTGCGCGATCTGTTCAATCAGCATCATACCATCCCATCCACTGTCGTCAATTCTTCCAATGAATGGAGAAACATAAGAAGCGCCTGCTTTTGCGGCCAGTATGGCCTGGCCGGCAGAAAAGATCAACGTACAATTGGTACGGATGCCGTTATCGGTAAACCATTTGATAGCTTTTACACCATCCCTGATCATGGGAACTTTTACAACAATATTGGGATGAATTGCCGCCAGTTTTTTCCCTTCTTCAATAATCTCATCAAAATTTGTAGAAAGTACTTCAGCACTGATATCACCGTCCACCATTTCGCAAATAGTTTTGTAGTGCTGGTTGATGGCATCCTGTCCGCGAATGCCTTCTTTAGCCATTAAAGATGGATTAGTGGTAACACCATCTAAAATTCCCAGTTCATGTGCTTCTTTGATCTGTGCCAGGTTGGCTGTATCAATAAAAAATTTCATAATGCTTGTATCCTTCGCAACTGGAAGAATGATATTTTAAAGAGTTGAGAGAAAATTTTAACCGGCTGCAAGATATTAAAAGAGCAATTAGATTTACCGGTTGTGGAGAGAAGGGGAATAAAAAATGGCAGGCTACTTACATCGCACCGCTACAACCGCCTACCCTTGCTACCTTCCGGTCCTGGGGGAGTTCAGCAGGAGCTGGCCGTATAAGACCTGCCGCTGCAAATATAATCCGCCCGGTTGAAACTTTCATACATCAATTTCCAAAAAATCAATAAACCAGGTCAGCGTGGTGATTGAAAGGCTGTATTCACCGTTGTAATTCCAATCAACTCATCGGCCCTGCCTCCAAAGGGACGTACATAAACCAGGATTGTATAACTATTTTCAGTAATCCAGAAGTCGCCTTCGGTTTGACTGAAATCGGGGTATCCGCCTTTTTCAGGCCTTGTTACATAAGCATAATTATAATAACCCTGCTTCAGCAGCATCGATTTTTCATAGGCTCCTCTCTCCTCGTTAAATACCATTTTGGATGAATTATCCGAAGCCCAGTCAGTCATTTCCCCAAATAAATAAACATCGTTGCCGGGAACAGGCTTATTGTTATCGGGAAAATAACTGAAATGAACCCAGGCATAATCACTTTGCCAGAATGGATTCCGGTTTTCCATATTTTCCACCATATAGCTCCCATTCAGATCGCGGTAATAAATATAGGTCTGGCTGTTACGTGGAGGATCGGCTTTTACATAAACATTTACCGTATCGGATTTTGTATCAAGGTGCTCCATGCGGTCGCTCATTAAACGAAGGCTGCGAAGATCTATCCAGCGAAACTCGCGGGCGGCAGGAAGCGCAGTAATGGCTTCGTCATTATATTCATAATAATTGCCCCGATAAATGGTAGGCCTGTCGAGGTATAAACTGGTTTCCCAATTGTTGTTCTGCAACACCACTACCTTAAGATCATTTGGACTCATAACTCGCACATTCTTTTCGGTATTCACTCCAATATTCAGTTTTTGAAAACTCCTGAAAAATCGGGCGTTAAAAGGCTGTTGCACCTGAACCGAAATAGATGACTGCTTATCCACCACTACAAATTTTTTTGTAAACACCAGCTGGGATGTATCGTTATCAAGAAAAACCTTCAGCAAATAATTTCCGGCTTTGGTTGGTGCAGAACTGCGGTCGGGAATGGTTGCCTGGTAATGGATATACTGCACCTCCGACTGGCTGGAATTGCGGTAGGTAGAGATCCTTGTATTTTGAAAACCTCTTATATATTCAAATGGACTTAAAATACTGGGCGTCCAGTCGGCATTAAAAAGCTGGAAAGTATAATAATAGTTTTTCACCCTGTTATCAAGGTCATCGAAAAGCAGTTGCAGCGTTTCATTGCTGTTCAGGCTTAGAGAAGGAAATGAAGACTGGTCGCCGGATTTAAATAACTTCACTGTTTTTATCTCCGCAATGGGATTGGCATTATTTTGAGCCAGGGAAGGCGATTTGCATCCCAAAATAATCAGTAACAAAAATGGAAGGGCTGAGATTTTCATTATTTTAAAAATAAGCTATTTAATTATGAGGGATTATTTTTGGGAGATTGAAAGATAAACATGTAAATTCTTTCATTTACCAGACCAGACGAAATAAAAGCCGGTTTAGTTTGATGTAATCATCGGCACTATAACTTTTTATTGTGAACCTATCGAGTTTCATTGCCCGCCGCATAGCATTTAACCAGCAAAAATCTTTTTCAAGGTTTATTATCAGGTTGTCTATTGCCGCCACTGTTATCAGCGTGGCCGTGATGATCGTTACCCTGTCCTTTGTAAATGGTTTCCAGGATACGGTAAGTGAAAAGGTTTTCAGCTTCTGGGGACATGTGCGCATTGGTTACCGCCAGCCCATGAAAGCTACCATTGCAGAAGAAGAACCCATTGTTGCAAATGACAGCCTGGTAAAAAAGGTCAGGTCTATTGATGGTGTTTCTTCCATTCATCCATTTGCCACCAAGTATGCCATATTAAAAACGCCGGAAGAAATGGAAGGCGTTCTGCTGAAAGGATTCGACAGCACTTATGACGATAAACATCTTTCAGACTTTTTGCAGGACGGTCGTTGGATTGAATATAACGACAGCACCTACAGCAGGGAAATAGTTATTTCAACCACCACCGCAAAACTGCTGGAACTAAAGTTGGAAGACCGCGTATTGATCTATTTCGTAAGGCCGGATGGAAGATTGCGACCCGACAGGTTAACCGTTGTTGGGATTTATAAAACCAGCATTGACGAATACGATAAAACTTTTGCACTTGGTGATTTAAAACTTATACGAAGACTGAATGGCTGGGAAGAAAATGACATAGGAGGCTACGAGATCTTTGTAAATGATTATCCTCAAATGGATGCGGTGAGCAATGCCATTTACGATCTGGATGAATTTCCGCAACTATGGGAAACCAAAACGATCAGGGAGATCTATCCCTATATTTTCGACTGGCTGGAAGTGATAGCCACCAACAGCGCTGTATTGATCGCCATTATGATCACCATTGCCATCATTAACCTTATAACCTGTTTAATAATTCTTGTACTGGAAAGAATAAGAATGATTGGAGTTTTAAAAGCATTGGGCGCCAGCAACTGGACGGTTCAGAAGATCTTTCTGCACCATTCACTGATCATTACTGTTATTGGAATTGTTCTGGGGACCGCCTTTGCATTAGGATTATTATGGCTGCAACAGGCAACAGGATTTGTAAAACTTCCCGAAGCAGAATATTATATGGACCGGGCTGCCGTAAAGATCGTATGGTGGCAGGTAGCAGCGGTATGTGGAGGAACGCTGATTGTTTCATTACTGGTATTACTGATACCCTCATTTATTGTAAGAAGAGTACAACCGATTAAAGCTATTCAGTTCAGGTAAGTTTAATTCGGTTTGGTTAACCGATAAGTTATTTAATCAGCCTCGAAAGAATAATTCCTGTTGCAACTGCAGCATTTAAAGATTCGGCATTGCCTTTTTTGGGTATCGTGATCTTTTCCTTCGCAAGTTCAAGCCATTCTTTCCGAATGCCTTTGGATTCATTTCCTATTAAAATAATTCCTTCCGAAACAGCAGGCATTTCATCCAGGTTGTTTCCATGCAGAGAAGCTGCATAAACAGGAATTGTTTGTGCGCCAAGCCAGCTTTCATCTTCATCATAATAAACCTTAACCCTTGCAATGCTGCCCATGGTTGCCTGCACAACTTTAGGATTATACATATCTACACAACCTGCGCTGCAAACAATTTGGCTTACACCAAACCAGTCGGCAGTTCTGATGATGGTTCCCATATTGCCGGGATCCTGTATGTTATCGAGATAAAGCAACAGACCTGCAGTTTGGGGAGCAGTATTTTCAAACTGTTTTACCAGCGCCACCACCTGATTGGGCGTTTTCAAAAAAGAAAGTTTCTCAAGTTCAACATCCGTAATTTCCTCAAACCTTATGTTTCCTTTAACCTTCGGTCTACCTTCCCATTCTCTCAACGCAAAAACAGCTTTTAACTGGCCGGGATGTAGGTTTATCAATTCTTCCACGATCTTTGGTCCTTCCGCAATAAACAGCTTAGTTTCATCGCGGTGTTTTTTTAGGGCTAAAGATTGAATATCTTTGACTTCTTTTTTACTAAGCATAGACAGGCTCTATTATATGTTTATTAAAGCGGCATCAACTACCATACAACCCCTTATTGTTTTTGCTGCCATCTTCATTTTATGCTTCACTTCCTGCAGAAGTGTAAAAAACTATCCGCCAAATAAACCATTTGTTTATGAATCGAAGGTAAATCTGGAAGGAAATTTCAGTAAAACAGAAAGAAAAAACCTGGAAGAACAACTTTATAACCAACTGCACGATAGCGTGAAAGCCCGCTGGGTTACGAAATTTCTTTTATTGCAACAATTAAAAGATCCCGCTCATTACGACAGCATTAATGCAGATAAGTCACTCACTTACATGAGTGCACTTTTAAATTCACTGGGCTATTTTCGCGATTCTATAAACTATAAAACCGTTATTGATACGGTTCGCGATCAGCACAGGGCCAAAATTGATTTTAACCTGGTATCGGCAAGCCTGTTTAAGCTGGACTCTGTCAATTATAATTTAAGAATAGATTCGGTTAACAATATTGTAAGCAGTCCAAACCGCGATACCTTACAAGCCCTGACCTATCGCAGCCTGAGTAATTCCTTTCTTAAAAAAGGAGATCCTTTTTCTATCTCTACCCTTTCACAGGAAATCAACAGGCTTTCAGATGTTTACAGGAACAATGGTTACCTGCGATTTTCCAGTGAAGAATTGCTGGTTTTGTGGGATACAGTAGGCATTGATCTTTTACGTCCAACCCTCGACCCTATAGAACAGGCCCGCCAGCTTGAAAGATTGCGACAAAGAAGAGCCAACCCAAGAGCCGATATAGAAGTGAGACTTCGTACCAATACAGATTCCACCCATCTTATCAGGTATTTTGTAGGTGATATTCGTGTATTCCCCGACCTGGATGCTGACACTGTATTTTATTATCCAAAAATTGATTCCATTGGTAACCAGGTATATTATTCTTACAGCCAGCAGTTCAAACCGGGGAAACTTTCAGAATATATTTATTTGAATAAAGGAGACCTTTACAGGCAATCAAATTTCCTGAGAACGCAGAACAGGTTTAGTTCTCTTCCCGCATGGCGAATGGTTACCATTTTACCTACCCCACGCATTGGAACCGATACAGTAGATTTTGATATTAAATTAACTCCTGCCAATAAATATTATTTCAGTGCCAGCTTTGAAGGTAGCCGCAACCAGAACCCGATAATTATTGGTGGAACCTTAATAGGATTAGGTGCCAACCTGAGCTTGCAGAACAGGAATTTTGCACGCGCGGCAAATCTTGCAGTAACCAATTTCAGGTATGGTGTGGAATTAAACGCATCCTCATCTACCGACAATGCCATTCAAACCCAGCAACTAGCTGTAAGTCATTCCATACAATACCCAAGAAAAGTTCCGGCAAATATTCTTAACTGGCTGATGAAAGAAAATGTAAGAAGTATCTTAAATGTGAATCTTGCTTATACCAATCGTACCAGCTTTTATACAGTCAATTCATTCAATACTTCCTGGGGTTATGAATTTAATCGCGGCGGAAAATTATTTTCACTGCGATGGCCAAACATTGAGTACAATTATCTTAATCCGGGTGCAAGGCTTGAACAATTAATTGATTCAAATGCCTCTTATGGATATATCTTCAATAAAGGCCTGATCTTATCCAGCCAGTTCAACATAAACTGGGCAGGTGGAAGAAAGAACCGTTCAAATGTAAAATCATTCGGACTTGAGATATCAGGATTAGGTCCGTCGAACCTGGTGAAATCAAATTTCCTGGATACTAACCTCTGGCGCTTCATTAAATTTGACGGAGAGTTCAGGCAAACGCATACCATTCGCCGATCGGCCTTTGCCTGGAGAACTTTACTTGGTATTGGCTGGGAACTGCCTTCTTCTCATCACAGGAACAATTTATACCTCCCGTTTTTCAGGCAGTACTTTGCAGGTGGACCAAACAGTATGCGCGCCTGGGGAATCAGGAAACTCGGTCCGGGTTCCTCATTAAAATCATTCAATCCAACTGAGGCTCCCGATCGTTTTGGCGACATCCGTATTGAACTGAATGCCGAATATAGGTTTTACCTTTTCACATTCAAAGGCATAATTTTCAACGGCGCCTTGTTTACGGATATTGGAAATGTTTGGTTCCTGAGAAAGAACCCCGATTTTCCAGATGGTGAATTCAGGTTTAATAAAATACTGAAAGATATTGCTATTGGAGCGGGAACAGGTTTGCGTGTTGATTTCAGCTTTTTAAAGATCCGTTTTGAATATGCCTATAAAGTAAAAGATCCCAGTCCGGATATAAGCAGGGCAGCCGACCAGAATAAATGGTTCCCCAACTGGAAATGGCATAATGGACAATTTCAATTAGGAATTGATTATCCTTTCTGATCGATTATTTCTTTTTCAAATGCATCCATAGTGAATGCATCTTCAAGTTTGAATGCTCCAATTCTGGTTCTGCATAAATTACTTAAATGTGCACCACTGCCTAATGTTTCACCCAGGTCATGGGCAAGGCTCCTGATATAGGTTCCGGTAGAACAGACTACTTTAAAATCAAGGAAGGGCAATTCCATTTTGGTGATTTCAAAAGAATGAATGGTTACCCGGCGTGGTTCCAGCTTTATTTCATCTCCTCTCCTTGCCAACTCGTATGCACGCTTTCCATCTTTTTTAATGGCAGAATGAATAGGCGGGGTTTGAAGAATAGAGCCTGTAAACTTCGAATCTATAAAATGGTTTATATCCTCCAGAAGAATATGATCGTATTGTTTAAAATCCTGTGGTTCTGATTCCAAATCATAAGTAGGTGTTACGGATCCAAGGGTGATGGTTCCCGTATATTCTTTTTCCTGGGCCATGTACTCATTGATCTTTTTGGTGAACTTTCCCGTGCATACAATGAGTAATCCGGTTGCCAAGGGATCGAGTGTTCCGGCATGACCTACTTTTTTAATGCGCAACATATTTCTCACCTTTCTAACCACATCAAACGATGTCCAGCGAAATGGCTTATCTATTAACAATACTTTTCCTTCGGTATACTGGTCTGAAATATTTTGCATGCAAGGCAAAGGTAAAGAGAATAGGTTGCGGGATCTGCGGGAAATCTCATATCCGCTGCCTGTTTTTCATCTCCAGGTACTTGTTCAATGCATTTACTGTAAGTTGCTGTGGTGTACTTAATACAGCCACAATTCCATTAGCCTGCAACTCCTTTGCAATAAGCCGCTTTTCATGCCTGTATTTTTCAGCAATCGTTTTAGTATAAATATCTTCCATGGTTTCTGCAGGCTTCTCCACTAATTCTTTGATCTCGGTATTTTCAAAAAAAACCACCATCAGTAAATGATAATGAGCCAGCCTTTTTAATGTAGGAAGATCCCTGGCCAGGCTTTCATAAGATTCAAAGTTTGTAAATAAAACCAAAAGACTTCTGTGTGTGATCCTGTTCCTGACAGTTGAGAATAATTGTTCAAAATCGGGATCCTTAAAATTCGTTTGCTGTTTGTATAGGGTTTCCAGTATGAGATTGATCTGCGTGGGTTTTTTATCAGCAGGAAGAAATGCATCGAGTTTTTGTGCAAAAGTGATCAGTCCTGCTTTATCCTGCTTCTGCAAAGCCACACTGGTAATAACAAGTGATGCATTTACTGCATAATCCAGCAGGGTCATTCCTTCGAAAGGCATCTTCATCACCCGGCCTTTGTTAATTATGCAGTAAATCTGCTGGCTCCTTTCATCGGTAAAATTATTTACCATAAGATCTCCACGCCTTGCTGTGGCCTTCCAGTTTATGGTTCGGTAATCGTCACCTCTTACATATTCCTTGATCTGTTCAAACTCCATGCTGTGCCCCAGTTTACGCATGCGTTTTACACCCGAAGGTTGTAAATAGCTGGCAACAGCAATGAGCTGAAACCTGCGCATCTGCACATAGGAAGGATATACTTTTACTTCTCTTTGCTGATGTACAACAAATTTTCTTTGTACCAGCGTAAGCGGACCGTTGGCAAAAAGGTTGATATTTCCAAAATGGTAGAGTCCACGCTCACCAGGCTTTAAAAAATATTCAATAGTATGCGATGCTCCCGGCTGAATATCTACATAGCGCTTCCAGTTTCTTTCCTGGAACTGAAAAGGAATTTCATCAATCACTTCACCCTTAATCCTGAATTCATAATTATTTTTCACTTCAATCAGCACCCTGTTGCTGTCGCCATTACTGAATCGTTCCTGCAGGTAGCGTGCACCTGTCATTCCCTTTTTTATACGGAATAATAAAAATGCATCAATTACTATTGCTATAGCCAGGAATAATACAATCAGAATTCCCAGGCTAAATAATACAGGAAAGAAATAGCTGCATACAAATACGATAGCTGCTCCAAAAAGAATGTAATACACCTTTCTCTGGAGATAAAAACCTGTACGATCCCAATAGTGAAATAATCCCTGGAACATCAGCGAGGAATATCCATTGATTGAATGATCTGTTTTATTACCGCATCTTCCGTAACGCCTTCCATTTCTTTATCCGGAGAAAGTATGATCCGGTGCCTTAACACAGAAGGAACTACATCAAGAATATCTTCAGGGGTAACAAAATCTCGTCCTTTAATGGCTGCCATGGCTTTTGATGCATTCATAATAGAAAGTGATGCCCTTGGAGAGCCCCCCAAATAAATTGATTTATGATTCCTGGTCTGGTGTACCAGCCTTGCAATGAATTGCAACAGCTTTTCATCAAAAACAATGCTTTTTACCTGCTGCCGGATAGATGCAATTTGTTCAGGCCTCAACACTGCTTCTACCGATTCAAGAGGATTGGCAGAACCAAGACTATGAAACTGGTTGAGAATGGCAAATTCCTCCTGCTCGCCGGGATAGGGTACCACAATTTTAAAAAGAAAACGATCCAGTTGTGCTTCAGGTAAACGGTATGTTCCTTCCTGTTCAATAGGATTTTGTGTTGCCAGCACCATAAAAGGCGCCTGCATGGCATATGTTTTTCCATCCACCGTGATCTGCTTTTCTTCCATCACCTCAAACAAAGCTGCCTGGGTTTTAGCCGGCGAACGGTTTATTTCATCAATCAAAACAATATTGCTGAACAATGGGCCTTTTTTGAACTCGAAACTTCCCTCCTTCGGATTAAATACCGGGGTTCCCAACACATCAGAAGGCATGAGGTCCGGAGTAAATTGTATCCTGGAGAATTGAACCGCCAGGCATTTTGCTACCAGTTTTGCCGTTAGTGTTTTGGCCACTCCCGGAACACCTTCTATCAGCACATGGCCATCAGCCAGTAAGGCTGTTACAATCAGTCTTACCATTTCATCCTGACCAACAATAACTTTTTTTATCTGCATGCGCAGGGTATCTACGGCATTGCTTAACGCTGTGAGGTCGGTGCGTGCCTGAAAAATCTGTTCTTCCATTTTAAGTGTTTTGATAAAACAATTCAATTTGTTTATGAAATGTTACCAGCTGCCCGTCCGATATGGCTGGTGCGGTTTCAAGAAAGTTTATAAAATCAACCAGTTGCTTTAAATTATTATAATGATATCCTGTTTTGAACTCCAGTTCCATGATAAAATTATCATCCAGTTTTAAAGTTCCTAATTTATACCTTGAACGCACGTGGTCTAAAAAATGTGCACTCATTTTCCTGGCAAGATTTAAATGATCTTTTTTTTGATAGTAAAGACCACCCATTGTTTTGACAAAATCCAGCGAATCGTTTTTCGGTTTTACCAAAGGTGGTATCATTCTTTGCCTTCTACGCATGTTCAATAAAACATAAAGCAACAGCGTAAGCATTCCAGTTATCAACCCCCATTTAAAAGCAGGATATTGAAGCAGAACACTTAGCCATCCTGGGCTTTTATCATTTTGCTTTTCGCGTTTAACCAGGAAATATTCATTCCATAAAATCTTATCGGGCTTTGGAGGAATTACACTAAGTGCCTGCTGAAAATAAAGGTGGTTATTTTTATGCAGAACAAAATAATTGCTGAAGGCAAGCGGGGCCAGGTGAATGAAAACCCTTCCTCTTCCTGCATTCATCTGTATAAAATTAGGCCAGCCCAGATGATTTCTTCCAAGCACAATGGTACGCGCAGTATCTATCTGCGAAAAATAAGACTGGTGCCCGAAACCGGGATATTGGTACAGACTGTGGTCGGGAAAGAAGTTGGGCTCAAGTCTTAACTGCAGGCTGTCATCTATATTTAAAAAAGCCTGGTTATTATTAACCGTATAATCAAATCCAAATTCATATTTCGAATCGTAACTAAAACCCCTGGCAACTATAAATACAAAATTTCCCTGCGCGGCAAAATCAATGATGCGGGCTGTTTCATCCTCGTCGGCATTAAAATAATCTGAAATAAAAAATACTGCCTGGTTATTTGCCCAGCGGTTTATAGAATCCCAGCTTTCGGGTGGCTTTGTATTGAAATATACCGGAACGCCGGGAAAGATTTCTGCAAGCAACTCTTTTGAAGCAGAGGTTCCATATGGAATTTTATGCGCCCCTTTTAAAGTAATCCTGTCATCCCAGGCCCTGGGTTTTTCACCAACTTTGTTCAGCACCATAATGATAATCACAATCACTGCCAGGGCAATTAATATATATGGCCAGTTCTTTTTCATGAACCTAACCTCGATTTAAATGACTGGAATTCTGTTTTAATCTGTGCATACTGCGCCTCCGAAGGTTCAAATTTCCCATACCATATATATTCAAACTTCCTGGTAATACTGAAAAATTGCTTGTAATAATTGGAAGAAAAAAGCTGGTCGAGGTATTGAGTATTGGTAGTTTCGGGCAGGTATTGTATCAGGTTATTTTCGGAAAGTAACTTTATTGTATGAAGAAACCAGAGCCGGGTGGCTAGTCTGAAATCATTTTCCGCTTCTGCTTTTTGAATTTGCTTTTCAAAATCAGTACTGAAAAGATCTTCTTCCGTTATTGGTGCATCCTCATCCGCTATTATGGGCTTTTTACTGGAAAACAATGAAATATTGCTGTTGGCAAGAAACCATATCACTGCACTTATAAATACACTTATAAGAATGATCCAGACAAGATTCTTGAACCAGTTTCTTTGAAAAACAGAGGGATCTTTTTTAATTTTTTCAGGCGATTTTTTCTGAGCACGCGGTGGAGTTAAGTTCACATACCAGTAATCTTCATCACTAAGCATGCGGGCTTTGGCTGAATCACTGATGCTTCTTACCTCTACCTCGCCGGGCAAATAATATATGCTATCGAAAAGCGATTGATCGCTTTCTGTAGTTACCTCATCGTAATATTCATCCTCCTGTGCGTTTACATCTACCGGCAAGAATGAACAGGCAAGAAAAAAAGCAATTCCAAAAAAATATCTATTCTCAACTTTCATGGAACAAGAGCGGCCTCCTGCTGCTTTTTGTAAAGTTTACCGGGATAAATTATAAAATACCAGACAATAAAAATGGCAGAAGTTAAAAGAATAAAAAGATTAAGCGGCAAAGGCATTTTATAATGCCTTGTAATATAGCCTTCATACAGCGCTGCAATCATAAATACAGGAACCAGTCCAACTACCAGCTTTACGCCATCTTTTGTACCCTCTTTAAAGGCATCTATTCTGCTTTTTGTTCCCGGGAAAAGAAAGCTGGTGCCCATAATAACACCTCCTGCACAGGCAATGATGATGGCTGTTAATTCGAGCAATCCATGTATGAGCACAGTAGTTATTGCCTGCAAACCCAGTCCTTTTGAATAAAACATATGTTCGAATGCACCCAGCCTGATAGATTCCTGTCCCAATGATACCAAGCTAGGAACACCCAGAAAGATTCCCTTGAAAAAATATTTAAAAGAAACAATGATATTATTGATCATTATGCGAACGAACATTATAAAGGCATTCGGATCCTGGTAAACACCAAAAGGATTTCCTTCTTCAATGTTCTGTTCTGTAAGTGCAACATAACCGGGACTTAACACCCTGCTCACAAACTGTGGATCTTTTGATGCAGAGAAGAATCCAACAGCAAAAAATAAAAAGAATATGGCCAGTGCAACCAGTATAATACGCCTGTGCTTTCTTATGGTAATGGGAACATCGTATTTCCAGAAATTTAGAAACCTGTTTGACTCTTCTTTACGGTTTGCATAAATGTTAAGATAGATCCTGGCTGCCATGCTGTTTAAATAACGGGTAACGCGGCTATGCGGATAAAATGTTTTGGAATAGCCCAGATCATCTACCAGCTGAACAAAATCCTTTGCCGTTTCATCGGCATCCCTGCCAGGTTCATTCTGTATCCTTTCCCAGCGGTCCTTATTTTTCTTTATGAATAATCCTTCCCTCAATACAGCATTTTAAAGGTTGTAAAATACTATTTTTACCATTAGGCTTAAAATAATATCCAAAGGTTTCTATGTCTGTTATTCGTGTTAATACCAATTTTAATATAGACCTTGAGTTTGAAGCAGCCCCTTTTTACAAAAGGCTGCTGGCATGGGTGATTGACAGCCTTTTGCTTGTATTTTATATTCTGATTGCTTTCCGCATACTTCGTTCTTATATGTTCTCCCTTTCAGGTGAAACAGTTTCTGCTCTTGTAATGGTTATCATTATTCCCTTTCTTGTTTACCACCTGGTTTGTGAAATACTGATGAAAGGTCAAAGCATTGGTAAAAAGATGTTCAGGATAAAAGTGGTGAACGAAATGGGAGGATTACCAGGTATTGGACAATATGTGATCAGGTGGCTGATCAGGACCTCCGATTATGCAATCATCGTGGTTATACTTGTAGCGCCGTCTGCCGCTGTAAAGGGTGATGGTAGTTTCTTCTGGAGCATAGCCATACCCTTAGGCCTGCTGGTTACCGATGTAATTCTCGTAAACAATAATAAACACCAAAGACTGGGTGATATCTTAGCGCACACAATGGTAATAGATGCTACCAGGGCATCTTCCATACACGAAACAATTTTCCTTGAAGTAGATGATAAATATGTTCCATCTTTTCACCAGGTTATGCAGCTAACCGATAAGGACATAAATACTTTAAAAGGAATTCTTGAAACGGCAAAAAAAAGACATGATTATAACCTTGCAGAAATGGCAAGTGAAAAAATAAAAATGCACCTGAAAATAGACACTACTTTATCGCCTTTCGATTTCTTAGAAACTCTTTTGAAGGATTATAATTACCTGTCGGCCAATTAGGGAGATGGTATGAATTGAAAAAAAGCGGCGCAATTTCCTGCTGCCGCTCATTATTTGAGATTAACATGAACTACCCGAAATCTTACTTAACCCAGTGCACCCATTCCAGCAATTGCTATAATAAAGGCAAGAAGGTAAAACACAATGGATATAATGGTTAGAATTCCCAGGTAGCGGAAATATCTTTTCATATTAAGAAATGAATCTATAAGCATTTCCTGGTCGTTGGCAGCAAGCGCGTTGCGCATGGCATTGGAAAACCTCAGTAAAAAAAGCAAAGGAAAAAAGACTATAACAACAACTATAAGTGTTACTACTATCATAGTAACTCCGGCGGCACTTGCCATCCCCGAAGTGTCGTAACCGGGAAGGTCGGAAGTTGTCTCCATTTGCCCCAACCCTATTCCCATTCCCACCACACTGAAAATTGCCATGATCGCAAGCAATACCATTCCTGTAATTGCCAGGAATCTGGCCCATTTGGCAGCATCAGTTAAATGCATTTTTGCCTGCGGATCAATATTCAAAGAAAACAAAGACTGATTCTCATGCATAATTTTGGTTTTGCATAAAAATAGTATTCTTTTTATACGATAAAAGCTTTGTTGATAATTTGGAAGGTTTAGGGTTTAGAGGTTTAGACGTTTAGGCGTTTAGTTGTTTAGTGGTTTCTCAACGACTAAACAACTAAACAACTAAACGCCTAAACATTTATTCAGCTAAACCCTAAACATTCCATCATCAATACGCCCTTGCAAACAATACCCGTTCAGAAGAAGGTTTACCTGTTAAGATACATTTGCCTTCTTCTTTTTTATTATTAATTGGAATGCACCTGATGGTTGCTTTGGTTTTTTCCTTGATGGCTTCCTCAGTTTCGGCCGTCCCGTCCCAATGTGCAGCAATAAAACCGGCTTTTTCATCCAGCAACTTTACAAATTCATCCCAGCTGTCGGCATTTGTAATATGATCGTCCCTGTAAGTTTTTGCCTTGTTATATAGATTCAATTGAATTTCATCCAGCAGGTTTTTAATAAAAGCAGATACTCCGTCGAGTGACACTACCTGTTTTTCTTTTGTATCTCTGCGTGCAATCTCCACCACATTTTTTTCAAGATCGCGCGCACCCAGTGCAATTCTTACCGGCACGCCTTTCATTTCATACTCTGCAAACTTCCATCCGGGGCGAGCATTATCATTATCATCATATTTTACACGGATATTTAATTCTTTTAACTCTTTCATGATCTGTGCAGCTTTTGCATCAATCAGAGATTTTTGTTCATCACCTTTATAAATTGGAATAATTACTACCTGCAGCGGTGCTATTCTGGGCGGTATCACCAGTCCCTGGTCGTCGCTGTGCGCCATTACCAACGCACCAATTAATCTTGTACTCACGCCCCAGCTGGTAGCCCATACATACTCAAGCTTGTTTTCCTTACTCAGGAATTTCACATCAAAAGCTTTTGCAAAGTTCTGTCCCAGGAAGTGAGATGTTCCTGCCTGCAGCGCCTTGCCATCCTGCATCAATGCTTCAATGCAATAAGTGTCCTCTGCTCCTGCGAATCTTTCACTAACCGATTTCACACCTTTAATAACGGGCATGGCCATAAATTCTTCGGCAAAGGTGGCATACACTTCCAGCATTTGTAAGGTTTCAGCTACCGCTTCTTCAGCTGTTGCATGCGCGGTATGTCCTTCCTGCCATAGAAATTCCGCAGTTCTTAAAAACAGTCTTGTTCTCATCTCCCATCTTACCACGTTGGCCCATTGGTTAACAAGCAAAGGAAGATCGCGGTAAGATTGTATCCAGTCCTTATAGGTATTCCAAATGATGGTTTCACTGGTAGGGCGCACGATCAACTCTTCTTCCAGCTTAGCTTCGGGATCCACAATCACTCCTCCGCCATTGGGATCGTTCTTCAAACGATAATGTGTAACCACCGCACATTCCTTTGCAAAACCTTCAATATGCGCTGCTTCCCTGCTTAAAAAGCTTTTAGGAATGAATAATGGGAAATAAGCATTCACATGTCCCGTATCCTTGAACATTTTATCCAGGGCATCGCGCATATTCTCCCATAATGCAAAGCCATAAGGTTTAATTACCATACAACCTCTTACTGCCGAATAATCGGCCAGTCCGCCTTTAATTACAAGGTCGTTATACCATTGGGAATAGTCTGCGGCGCGGGAAGTGATCTCTTTACTCATATTTCACTATTGAGGTTCATTTCAAAACCCGTATTTCCATGTGAAAATCTTAACGGAACTTTGATATTGAACATGGGTTACAATTATCTTTTGTTTAACAGCAAAAAGTGGAATTTTACTGTGGGTGGCAAAAGTAATATTAACCTTTAAATCATCTGCCATGAAATCTTTTATACCAGCACTTTCTCTCGCTATTTTATTTGCAAGTTGCACTACAGCATATAAATCAGGACAAACACCTGACGATGTTTATTATTCTCCCGAACGCCCGCAAGATGAATATGTTTATATAGAAAAAGAAGATGATCGCCGCTACCAGGAGGAGAATGCCTACCGCGACGACCGCTTTTTAAGAATGAAGGTTTACGATCGCAGGTGGTCGGCATTGGATGGAGATTTTTATTATTCATACAGGCCATACCACCCAGGAAGCTATTATTACTATAATAACACCCCCTGGAACAGCTATACTTACTGGAATCATTTTTACAATCCTTATTATGGCAATGTGATCGTAGTGAATCCAAAGCGTCCGGTATATAACGCACCAAGGTCTTATAACCTGGATATATTCAACAATCCCGGTAATTCCACTTCCACGAATAACAATAAAGGTGTGCGTCGCAACAGCAATACTACCAGGAAGAGCAGCAATTCCGGTAATATATTACGGGATGTTTTTGGTTCGGGAAGTAATAGTTCCAATGCAGGAAAACCAGCTACAAGGTCTTCCAATCCATCCGGAAGCGGTTCTTCGGGTTCCTCCGGATCTTCCGGCGGAAGTAAAGCACCTGTAAGAAAATTTTAGGTATGTAATCATCATTTTTATTTGCCTGCACAGGCAGGATGGGAAAACTATGCCTTCACATAAGAAAGTAAATATGAAAAAACTAATTGTACTTGCCGGCGGAATGATCGCAGTGATCGGTGCCGGGGCTCAGGAACCTGCAGATGCATTGAAGTTTTCATGGAATGTTCCAACCGGAACTGCAAGAGTACAGGCTATTGGCGGCGCTATGGGTTCTTTGGGAGGTGATGTTACTTCGCTTTTTGTAAACCCTGCCGGACTTGCATTTTATAAAACCGGTGATTTTATTTTCAGTCCTGCCTACCAGTTTGGTAAAACAAACGCGGAATACCTGGGCAGAAATGAAAAAGATGATCATAGCCGGTTTACCTGGGGTGCTACCGGTTTTGTTGCCGGTGGAAACAACAGAAGCGCAAACAACTCGGCTTTCAGCATCGCCATTACAAGGACAGCTGATTTCAATGGAAGCCATTTATCAAGAGGACAAAATTTTCAATCTTCTTACTCTCAAAAATACCTGGAAGAATTAGGTAATACAGGCGATGGAAATGTAGCAGCCTCCGGATTTCCTTTTGGTGCCAGCCTGGGTTTTAATACGTACTGGATAGATACCATAGGCGGTGGCACCCAGGGTAATTTCCAGTTTCAAAGTAGGGCACTTCCCTTGCTGGCTTCAGGACTGTTGCAGGAAAACAGCGTTACCACAAGAGGAGGAATTACCGAACTGGCAATCGGTGGCGCTACAGAATTAGGCCAAAAACTAATGCTAGGTGGTAGCCTTGGAATTCCATTTGTTTTTTATGAAAAAGATGTTGTGTTTACCGAAGCCGATCCAACGCAAGATGTAAATAATTTCGATTTTGCCCGCGTGGAAGATAACCTCACAACAAGAGGCGTTGGTATCAATTTAAAAGCAGGCCTCATTTATAAACCACAGGAATACTGGAGGCTCGGCCTTGCGTTTCATTCCCCTACTTTATTTAGTTTAACCGACAGGAATGAAGTTACTGTTACTACCAATACTGAAAACTATGGTGGCGAACAATACATCAGCACATCGGATGTGCTGGGAATGGAACATGAATTCAAATATTATTTTCATAATCCTTACCGGGTTATTGGTAGTATATCTTATGTGCTAAGAGAGATTGAGGACGTTACCAAACAAAGAGGTTTTATTACGGCTGATGTGGAATATGTAAATCATAAGGCTTCTTCTTATTTTCCCTCGGAAGAAAGTATTGCAACAGAAGAAACCAAATCTTATTTAAAATCCCTGAACCAGGCAATTAATAATACCTATAGAGGTGCGTTTAACTTTCGTGTAGGGGGTGAACTTAAATTTACTACTATCATGGTTAGGGCCGGTGCTGCTTATTATTCCAATCCATATAAAGATATTGAAGGAGAGAATGGTCATAAACTGAATCTTTCAGGTGGACTCGGATACCGCAACAAAGGTTTTTTTATTGATCTTACTTACGTGCATGCCATGACGAAGGATGTGAACTTTGCTTACCGCCTTGCGCAGCAGCCTAATAACATTTCGAGGCTTGAGAATACTACGGGAAATGTGTATGCAACGGTAGGGTTTAAGTTTTAGGTCTTTGTTTTTGAATTTCGATCTTTTATTTTTTGAACCACGGAGGCACGAAGGCACAGAGGGGCACAAAGACATTCCTCAACTCAAAAATTTTTATTTATTCTCATTTTTAATTCTTGAGTTGTTGATATTTTAAAGAAATCCTCCGTGTTCCTTTGTGCCTTGGTGCCTCCGTGGTTCAAAATCCCTGGTCAGAACAAACTACCTGCAATTCAAATAAGCAATCACCTTTTCCGCCTCAGGTTTCATCCATACATATTCTTCATCTTTCCTGAACCATGTAAGTTGCCGTTTGGCATAATGACGCGTGTTTTGCTTTATCAGTGCAACAGCTTCGTCCAGCGACAACTTTCCTTCCAGGTGATCAAAGATCTCTTTATAACCTACCGTTTGCAAGGCATTCAGGGTTTTAAATGGTAACAAAGCTTTTACTTCATCAACTAAACCATTTGCTATCATCTGGTCAACACGATCGTTAATGCGGCTATATAAAACTTCTCTGGGTAAATCGAGAGCAATCTTGATCACATTAAAATCATGCACCGCCTTTTTACCTTTTCGAAATTCAAGAATGGATTTTCCGGTTGCATAAAATACTTCCAGTGCGCGTAAAAGTCTTTGCGGGTTATATATTTCACCCTGGGCAAAAAAAGCAGGATCCTTTACGCTCACTTCATCCTGCAACCATTCCAGTCCGTTGGCCTGGTAGGCATCCATTAGCTTCCATCTTATTTCGGGAGGCACTTGCGGAATTTCATCCATCCCTTCTAAGAATGCCCTGATATAAAGCCCAGTACCTCCTGTAAGTATAACATGTTTTTTATCTGCAAATATTTCCTCTGATATTTTTAATGCATAGGCTGCAAATGCAGCAGCGTGCAATGGTTCGCGAATGGAGTGTGATGCAATAAAATAATGCGGCACTTTCTTTAATTCTTCTTCCGAAGGTCGCGCTACACCAATATTCATTTCCTTATAACACTGCCGGCTGTCGGCGCTGATAATTGAAGTGTTGAAATGTTGCGCTACCTCAATAGCAATGGAAGTTTTTCCTACGGCTGTAGGACCTGCAATAACAATCATATTCCTGGCAGGCAGCATGAACGGAAGCTAATTAATACTCTTCGCTTTCATCGTGTGATGTTTCCCCGGCTCCACCCATATCATCACTGCCCCCATCTTCACCTTCTTCACCATATCCTTCAGCACCTTTGGTGAGATCGTATTTCTCTTCCACATCGGTAAAGCGTTCGCCCAGCAAACTCTTGGTACCATACTGGCTGGGCGGAATGCCTTCCTTCCTAACCATGGCAGGATATGAAAGTTTGGGATTTTCTTCTTTGGATATGTTAATGAGCTCAATCAGGAAATGCCATCCTTTTGCAAAGTCGTAGGTATAAACAAATTTCTGGTTAGTGTCGCGAATCTCGGAGCCTATGGTGGTTTCCTTCATCAGCAAGGGAGCTGCTTTGTAGGCTTTTTCGTAAACTTCCAGGGAGATCTCCCTTCCCCTTTGCCAGTTGTCGTTACTGCGATAGAATGTTGCCTGGTGCTTCGAATCGAATTCATAAGCCTTCAGCAATGCCTCGTGCAGATCGAAAAAGGTTTGCTTATGCCTGATGGCAATATCGCGGTAAACACTATCATCTTCCTCAAAATAAACCCGGAATTTCAGTATGGCCATGAGATGGTTTTCAAAACAAAGTTTCAAATATAACTAAAACGCTTAAGTTAGCGGTTCCAGTCCGCATTCCTTTCCTTTTTGAAGCATAAATTCATAAGCTGCCTCATAATTATTAGAAATGGCACCATCCAATATTGCTTCCCTGATAGCATCCTTAATAACGCCCACGGGACGCGAAGGGCCTATTCCGAAAGTTTGCATGATGAGCTCTCCTGAAACAGGAGGCTGCCAGTTTCTTAACTGGTCCTTTTCTTCCACTTCCCTGCAGCGCATCTTCACCATTTCAAAATTGGCCAGGTATCTTTTTACTTTGTGTGGATTCTTAGAAGTGATGTCGCTGTTGCAAAGTATCATCAGATCCTCTATTTCCTCTCCAGCATCAAACAGTAACCTGCGTATGGCAGAATCGGTGATATTTTCTTTGGTAAGTGATATTGGACGTAAATGCAGTTCCACCAGCTTCTTTACATAACGCATGGGCTCACCTAAAGGAAGTTTAAGCTTGTTGAAAATTTTTGGAACCATCCGTCCTCCCACCACTTCATGTCCATGAAAGGTCCAGCCATGGCCTTCTTCAAAACGCTTGGTATCCGGCTTGGCAATATCGTGTAAGATGGCTGCCCATCTTAACCATAAATTGTTGGAGGTTTCGGCAACATTGTCCAACACCTGCAGTGTATGATAAAAATTATCTTTATGTCCTTTTCCATCTATAAACTCTGCTCCTTTCAGTTCTACCATTTTTGGAAAGATGATGGATAACAATCCTGAATCCATCAACAGTTTAAATCCTTCCGATGGTTTGGGAGAAAGAATGATCTTGTTCAATTCATCTGTTATCCTTTCCTGCGAAACGATCCTGATGCGTTCAGCATTACTTTGAATGGCATGAAAAGTTTCCGGATGAATTCTGAACTTCAACTGCGCGGCAAACCTAACGGCACGCATCATACGCAGCGGATCGTCGCTGAAAGTAATGGCAGGATCAAGCGGCGTGCGTATGAGTTGCTGTTTGAGATCGTTTATTCCGCCAAAGGGATCTACCAGTTCACCAAAATCATTTTTATTTAATGAAATGGCGAGTGCATTGATGGTAAAATCTCTTCGTTTCTGGTCATCATCTAAAGTTCCTGGTGCCACCTCGGGATTGCGGGAATCGGAACGGTAACTTTCTTTTCTTGCACCTACAAATTCCATATCAAATCCATCCGGTAACCGGAATTGTGCTGTGCCAAAATTCTTAAACAAGCTTACTTTTGGTATTGGCTTGAACTGGGAAGCAACTTTTTGCGCCAGTGCCATCCCGTCTCCAATGCATACAAAATCCGCATCCTTGGTTCTTCTTCCCAATAATTTATCACGCACAAATCCTCCCACCAGGTAGGCTTCGTCACCGGTGGCTTGTGCAGCCACGGAAACCTTTTCAAGAATGGAGCGTTCCTGTGGAGTGAGGGGAATTTGCATGAGAGCGTTCAGATTTTATAGTTTAGTTGTTTAGTTGTTTAGTTGTTTAGTTGTTT
>JAEZCV010000062.1 GCA_023429985.1 Bacteroidota bacterium
GAAATCAACCTGGAAAAAATACTATAAAACATATATAGTTTTACCAATTCATCTATTAGTTACTGCAGTTCATCTATTTTTTTCGTTTTTTGGTTACCCTTCACTTTGAAATTTCAGGAAGGCGAATAACTTTGCGGCATCAATTATTCTTAATCAAAACAATGTTTATGAAAAAAGTATTTTTAGCGTTTGCAATTGCAGTTATCTCTTTAGGTTCTGCTAATGCCCAGGACAATGGTGGTCTTCATTTCGGTGGCGGACTTCGTGTAGCTTTACCAATGGGCGATTTTGGTGATTCTCATTCTTTTGGAATCGGTGCTGAACTTCAGGGCGAATATCTTTTCTCTGATATGGTATCAGGAACTTTTACTACCGGTTACACAAGTTTTATGGGAAAAACTATAACCATTCCAGGTATGGGCGAATTTAAAATGGATGCAGTTGGTTATATTCCTATTCTTGCCGGTGTTCGTGTTTACCCTTCCCCTAATTTCTTTATCGGTGCTAAAGCTGGTTACGGAATTTTAACTGGTAATGGAGAATCAGAAGGAGCTTTCAACTACGAACCTCAAATTGGTTATAACGGTACAAAATTCCAACTTGCTTTAGGTTACAATGGTCTTAGCAAAGACGGTTCAACTATGAGCCACCTGGGATTGAGCGCTATCTACAAATTCAATTAATTTGAATTCAACTTTATAAAATTGGCCGGTTTTACCGGCCTTTTTTTATGCCCGCAACGCGGGAAATAGTAAATATTCAGAATCGTATATTTTCCTCGTTTTTTTAAAAACCATCTGCTCTATTCAAATTTTTCAAATTAAAACTCCTTGAAATTTAAATAGTTGTTACTTAAAAAATGGGGTCTCCCATTTTGCGGCCTTTAATTTGCAATTATCAGGCAAAAGTATAACACTATGAAAAAGATCAGTTTATTGTGCGCGTTCGTTTTTGCAGGTATGAGCCTGTTTGCACAGGGACCTAAGTTTGGATTAAAGGGAGGATTGAACATTGCATCTATCAGTACAGATGGAAATACCGATTTCAATTCAAGGCTGGGACTGCACGCCGGCGGGTTGGTGCATATTCATTTAAGTCCGCAGTTTGCTTTACAACCCGAAGTATTGTTTTCTTCCCAGGGTACAAAATATACAGTGAGCGACCAGGAACACAGCCTGGGGTTGAGTTACATTAACATACCCCTGAATGTTCAGTATATGTTCAATAATGGCTTCCGCCTGCAAACTGGTCCCCAGGTTGGTTTTCTGGTTGATGTGAATGATAAATACAATGGACAGGAAACCGGTTTTTTTACCTCGGATGATTTTAAAAGCATTGATGCGGCATGGACTTTCGGACTGGGATATTTATCTCACTCGGGATTGGGTGTGGATGCCCGTTATAACCTTGGTCTAACCAATATTAATGATGACCCTGCAGGAAATGAATTAAAGAACAATGTATTCCAGGTAGGTATTTTTTACATGTTCGATAACCAGCACAAAGCTAAATCGAGGTAATCCTTCCTCAACATTTTTAAAACGTAAAGGCAAATTTGAAACGGCCTTTAATTTGTATATCAAGTTTCAACCTTAAAAGTTAATTTATGAAAAAGATCAGTTTAATTGCTTTAGCATTATTTACAGGCCTGGCAGTGTATTCTCAAGACCAGCCTCAACTAAAAACCGAAATGGCCAGAAAAACATTCTTTGGTGTTAAGGCCGGTGCCAACTGGGCAAAATTCAATGTAAAAGATTATCCCAATCTTAAAACGAACAACAAAACATCGCTACATGCAGGTTTGTTCGCTAATATCCCACTCGGTTCAACATTTAATTTCCAGCCAGAGGTTTTATATAATGCCGTGGGAAGTAAAATGAACATGACTGCTCCTGGCGGTAATATGATTTATGAGCAGGACTTAAGCTATGTTTCCATTCCTTTAATGTTCCAGGTAGGCGCTCCCGGTGGATTTTATTTTGAATTTGGTCCGCAGGCTTCATTTCTTTTGAGTGCTAAAGGTGAAGGTTCAGGTATGGCTGATGTAGATAACAAAGACGAATTCGAGTCGTTTGATCTTGCTTTGAATGCGGGTGTAGGATTTACTTCACGTGTAGGCGTGGGTGTTCATGCACGATATAGCTATGGCTTAACCAGTGTTTGGGAAGATGGTGCAGGAACAGGTGTTCCAGAAAACGGACCTGAATTGAACAACAGGGTTCTTTCAGTTGGTTTGCATTATATGTTTGGAGCTAAAAATTAAAAATAGTTTTATCACTTTTAAAGCCGGACTTGTTCCGGCTTTATTTTTTTCATAAGCAGGGAAGCTTATTTTTATAAAAATTTCCCATTGAAATCATTATTGAACCAGGAGCAGATTGCACTAACCATTAAAAGACTCGCGCACCAGGTTTTAGAAAATCATGTATTGCTTGAAAATACAGTGGTGATAGGAATTCAACCGCGCGGTGTTGCTTTATCCGACCGCATAGTAACAGAAATTAGTAAGGAAATCAATGCGGCCGCCATACAATATGGCAAACTGGATATTACATTTTACCGCGACGATATTCGAAACGAACTGCATATGCCTAATGCAACCGATATAGTTTTTTCCATTGAAGGGAAAAATGTGATACTGGTTGATGATGTTTTATATACAGGAAGAACCATCCGTTCTGCTCTCGATGCCCTGATGGATTTTGGCCGCCCGGCCAAAGTGGAATTACTGGTGCTGGTGGATAGAAGATACAGTCGTGAACTACCTATTCAACCCGATTATACAGGCAAAAGCATTGATTCCATAGTAACTCAAAAAGTAAAAGTGCTCTGGAAAGAAAAAGACGGGAGGGACGAAGTATTACTTTTAGATGAGTAGAAACTAAATTTCGCCCGGCATATTTATCTTATCCATTAACTTTGAACTTTAATGGCGCTTTCTACCCGACATCTTCTTGGCATTAAAGAACTGATTCCTGAAGATATTCAACTGATACTTGATACCGCTAAACAGTTTAAGGAAGTATTGCAGCGGCCCATCAAAAAAGTTCCCTCGCTCCGAGACGTTACGATCGTTAATCTTTTTTATGAGAATTCTACCCGCACAAGAATTTCATTCGAGCTGGCGGAAAAAAGATTATCGGCAGATACCATTAATTTCAGTTCATCGGGATCTTCTGTTTCAAAAGGTGAAACCCTGCTGGATACAGTAAATAATATACTTTCCATGAAAGTGGATGTGGTGGTAATGCGCCATAGCGCGAGTGGAGCACCCCATTTTTTAGCCAAACATATTCCTGCAGCAATTATAAATGCAGGTGATGGTGTGAATGAGCATCCTACACAGGCTTTACTGGATGCTTTTTCCATGGTGGAAGCAAAAGGCAGCCTGCAGGGATTGCGGGTGGCCATCATCGGCGATATCATGCACAGCAGGGTAGCCCAGAGTAATATATACCTGCTTACAAAAATGGGAGCCGAGGTGGTAGTTTGTGGGCCACCAACACTTATTCCAAAATACATCAGTGAAGCTTTTGATGTAAGGGTTGAATACAACTTGAAAAAAGCACTTGAATGGTGCGATGTGGCCAATGTACTGCGCATACAGCTGGAAAGACAAAACACTGTTTTGTTTTCTTCTTTAAGAGAATATAATATTTCTTACGGCATAAATAAAAGACTTCTCGAATCGTTGGGAAAGGAAATCACCATCATGCATCCCGGGCCTATTAACAGGGGCGTGGAACTCGACAGCGATGTGGCAGATGGCAACCAGTCCATTATTTTACAACAAGTGGAAAATGGTGTTGCGGTTAGAATGGCTGCTCTATATTTACTGGCAGGCGAAAGAAATTCTTCCTAACTCCAAAAACAATTTTTACCATGAGAACAGTCCTTTTCCCCGGCACTTTTGATCCTGTAACGTTTGGACATATTGATATCATAGAAAGAGCGCTTCCTCTTTTTGATAAACTGGTAATCGGAATCGGGATCAACTCCAGTAAGAAGCCCATGTTCTCTACACAGCAAAGGGTTGACTGGCTGGAAGAAATTTTCAGCCATGAGCCCAAGATTGAAACCGTGGTTTATGAAGGCCTTACAGTTGATTGCTGTAAAAAAACAGGCGCAAGCTATATTTTGAGAGGCATTCGTTATGTGAACGATTTTGAATACGAAAAAGCAATTGCCGATATGAACCGCAGCCTCGATCAAAAGATCGAAACCATTTTTCTTACATGTTTACCAGAATATACTTCTGTAGCTTCAACATTGGTGAGAGATGTATTACGTTATGGCGGTGATGTTTCTCAATTTGTGCCCGGGCCAGTATTGAATACTATCAAAATAAATGGTGATCAGCAATTATTCATTTAGGGGTTGCAATAATTTTTCAAGCACATCTTTTATTGAAGAATGAACCTTGTCCAGGTAATTTTCAATTTCCGAAAATGGAACCCACCTGGCTTCCTCTATATCTTCTTCAGCCTGTGGAACCAGGTCCTGTTTTGCTTTAACCTGCATCAGGTACCAGTGCGATTCCTTTAATATGAACTTTCCGTTTTCATGGTAAGTATGGTAGGTATAACAGAAAAAAGGTCCGGGAATTATACCGGTAATCCCTGTTTCTTCTGAAACTTCCCTTAATGCAGATGCCTCGATCGTTTCGCCATCATCAAGTTTTCCTTTTGGTAAATCCCATTTGCCCCGTCGAAAGATCATAAGAATTTCATTAGCTGGCGTTCTTACCAAACCTCCACCGGCTTTTACTAATGTAAATTTCTTTTTAAATGCTTTGAGCAGGGAATCCAGGTCGTGGTGCAGGAATACGCCCCTGTTGATCTGCCCGGCCTGCATTTCATGGATCATGGTTTTAATAGCGTGAGAATCGAAATCATCCATAAAAATGGTGTCTTCCTGGTGAAGGAATGCTTCCAGTTCAGGATTAATATCAGAAGCCAGGAAAAGCGGTTTCTCCTGGAAATAAATTTTTTGCATCATCATCAAAGGTAAGTGATGGTTGGGGTTAACTTCGCGGCATGACAGACGCCATGATGACCGCCGAAAAACTGCTGCAGGCAGATGCTGTTCGATTGAGTCCACAACAGCCATTTACCTGGGCCAGTGGCTGGAAAAGCCCCATTTATTGTGATAACAGGAAGATATTATCCCTGCCGGGTATAAGGGAGTACGTAAAAAGTGAGTTGTGCAATGTTGTTTTTGAAAAATTTCCCGATGCTGAAGTAGTAGCAGGTGTGGCCACGGCCGGCATTGCCTGGGGCGCCATGGTAGCCGACCAGTTGAAGCTTCCTTTCATTTATGTAAGGCCACAGCCTAAGTCGCATGGACTTGGTAACCAGATTGAAGGTGCTTTTCAGCCGGGACAGAAGATTGTTGTGCTGGAAGACCTGGTTTCAACAGGCAAAAGCAGTTTACAGGTGGTGGATGTATTAAAACAGGCCGGTGTGGAGGTTATAGGAATGGTTTCGATCTTTAATTATGGTTTTAGCCAGGCTAAGCAAGCTTTTGAAAAGGCAGGTGTGAACCTGATTTCCTTAACCGATTACCCTACTATGATTGGGTTGGCAAAAGAAAATGGCCAGGTTAAGGAAAATGAACAGGAAGTTTTGTTAAATTGGCAATCAGACCCGGCTAACTGGAAGGGTCTTTCAGTAAATTCGTAAAAAATCACTCTATGCAGAAACTTGCAATTATGTTGTTGGCCGGATTGTTCTTTTGTTTTTCTGCTTCCGCCCAAACAAAACCTATTAAAACCGTTACTTTCAATACACCTACTGTTCAATGCGAAATGTGTAAGAACAAGATAGAGGGTATGCTGAAAAGATATAATGGCGTAATTACTGTAAAGGTTAATTATAAGAAGAAGCAGACTACGGTGAAATATTATACAGACAGGATCAATGAGGAGTTCATAAAAACGGCCATTTCAAATATTGGATATGATGCCGATGGAGTGGAAGCAGCTCCCGATTCGTATAACAGCCTTCCCAAATGCTGCAAAAAACCAGAAGACAGAGGCGTTAAACCCAAAGAAAAGACGATTCAATAATAAAGCCCGAAAGGGCTTTTTTTATTTCAGTTTGATCTCATCTAACCTGTGCTTCCCCCGGTAATTAATGTCCTTAGAGATATAAATTCCACCCTTTCCAATTTTCGCCGATCCTTCCGCAACCAGCAAAACCTCGCGGTTCGCCAGGTTATCAAAATTCATTTCAAGGGCTTTTCTTAACGATACTTCCCCGGAGAAGGGTATTGAAAATTCAGCAGTTTTGGGTACGATTACAGCGCTCTCCTGCATAAATTTCCCCATGTAAACAGAATCGATATATACATCTGCTACTGCCTCTTTGACATTAACCTGGAAATTATTAGGGTTATAATAAGTTACGTTAAACCCTATTTCGGCATCGGTAATGCTCAATTTCCGAACGCCAAAATTATCAATACTTCTAAATTCAGGGTCCTTCACTTCCTTGCATCCTGGCATTACAAGCCATAGGAGAGCCACCATGGTCGCTAAAAATATTCTGATCATATCATACTATTTGCAATAATCATGCTGCAGAATTAAAGATACATTTAACAAGTTATTACTATTAAATTTAGTAAATCAATGGAAAATCTCTTTTCCAAAATGTACTAGAATTTTTAGTATAAAAATTAATAGAATCATGTTGATTTAAAATAATTTAAACAAGGTTAATTAGAATTAAATATCCATTTATGCCGACCATTAATCTATAAACCCGGTATTTTTTGAGGGTTTAAAACAAAAAGGAGTTAATTGAATTTATTTCATTGAAAATGAGTTAATTATGATATATATCGCCAATTTAATTTTAATTCAAACTGTATATTATTAAAAAAAATCAGCCGTTTTTAAGGATTTGCAGTCCTCCTGGTCCCTATTTTCCATGGCTGATTATTTTCTGCTTCCAACGCAAATGGATTTCGTGGTAAGTTTTCAATCCCCTGGTTATGTAAAACCCTATAGTTATTTTATTATCGAATCCGGGAAATAAAAAACCGGGAAAAAATCCCGGTTTAAAAATACCTGTCAATATGTCTCTATTTAAATAGTTCTAAGGTTCGAAGTCAGATGGTTAACTTCCACGCGATCCGGTGGACCTAACCTTCTTTACACTTGCTGCAGGCTTAGAGCCTGATTTTATAAATTTGGAAACATTGCCCTGGTTCTTCTGGTTTTTACTTCCCGGGCCAGTAGTTTTCTTATTATTTGTAGGTAGTGCCATAATTCAGATTTTGTTTATCAAATTTACTGAATTGGAGGGGTAATTGAAAAATTTGATAATGGGAAAATGTGGTCTCTGGAAACCTGCCTGCAGCCAGGTTAGAAAAGCTCCTATAAATGAAAAAGGATATATGGGGATAGAAGAACCGTCTTTTGCTGAAGTAATTAAGTTTTTCCCGACTTTTTAATTTCCAACCAACCTGCCTGCCGGAAGGCGGTTCCCTAATTAGCAAATTTCCCAATTAGCCTATTAGAGCCTGATAATCTTATTATCCCTTATTCCTCTTACCAGCTCGAGCCTGAACCTGATCTCTTCCTTCATCCTGTTAAATTCAGTAAGAGGAACATCGGGAAGGGGTGATTGAATGATAGTGCCGTTAACCAGGTCTTTTTCTGTTTGAATAAACGTGTTGAGAATATTTTCAAGAGAGTTTTCAATGCTATCCAACTCTATGGCAGTCATGGCATTAGAAAGATTTTGATTAATAGCCTGCCAGTCTAAACTTTCATACTGGGCTTTTAAATTAGATTCTACCCGGTTCCAGTTGATCTTATCCACTTCCATGGCGAATTCTTTTTTGGCCATCGCTTTTTCGGTGGGTGTCATCACCTCGGCTATCTGGTTTTCAATTTCTTTCCACTGAAGGTCCTTCATTACTTTTTTGGTGGCATCAACGGTAGTACTCACTCTTTCTTTCTGGGCCTTGCTTAAAGAATTGTCCACTTCATCCGCTCCTGCGTGCATATATCCCGGGGGGATCTCTTCCGGAATTACCTGGAGATCAATTTCGGTGGAAGCTTCCTTTTGCAATGCGCCTCGCTGAACTGATGCCATATGGCTGGAAGGGATTTTTTGAGGCGGAGCTACCTTTTTTTCCGGCTGTTCTTCTTCGCCCGGCATAAAGAGGAAAGGATTAGCCATGGTTTTCATGGCAATATGTGGTTCTTCACTTGTTTTGCTTCGAACCAGCAAAACGCTGTTGAATACGAAAACACAAAGAATAGCAGCCAGAAGTCCGCCTAACTGCCTGAAACTAAAATTGTTTTTCTTTTCCATACCAGCCATTTTTTCTATTCTTTTTAATAAGGGGTTTTTCCCTGTGGCGGCAAGCACCAGCGCGCGGGTGGATGTAGAAAGTTGTTCCAGGGTAAGCAGGGCAGTAGCATAATGAGCCGTATCGTATTCAAACTGCAAAACAAGTTCGTCGCAGCAATTTTCACGCTCTTCCTCTATTTCGTTCATGAAAAGCTTTACAAAGGGGTTGAAATAGAGCAGGGTGGCAATAAAACTGGTAAAAAGGTTAACCAGGTAATCAAATCTTTTTATATGGGCCAGTTCATGCAATAGAATGGCTTCAACCTGCTGAACCGATAAGTGGTTCATAGCGGCCATGGGCAGAAGAATTACAGGTTTGAAAAAACCAATGGTAACCGGTGATGTAATGAGACTTGAAATATATACTGCCACTTTTTTCCCAATGCCCAGGGCAAGTGAAGTTTTACGCACAAAGAGACGATAAGGGAAATCGGCCTTGCTCAGTCCTTTTTTCTGAATATGCTGGACAAAGATCCAATTTTTGTAAAACCGGAATGCCGGGAAAATAAGCAATCCAAGATAGGTGACCGATGCGGCCACTAATACCTTATTTAAGAGCGGGCTTAAATCGTTCAATCCAACTGAAAAAACAGAAGAAGGCCGGGGTGCCAAAAAATGACTGAAAAAGCTATAGACTGATAGTAGAAAACCGGAAAATAAAAAAATTGCTGCAAGCTGGTATTTCCTGCGTGAATTAAGTTGAAAAATATGAGAAATGAAAAGGTAAATGAACCATAAAATGGCCATTTGCCAAAGACTGTTGATAATGGTCCATCCAATTGAATGGAGAAAATGTGACTGGCTCAGGTTGGCCATTTATTTCTTTTTCAGGTTGTTGATTAAGGTTTGAATCTTATCCAGCTCCTCGGGAGATAAATTTGAATCTCCATTACCCAATGC
>JAEZCV010000073.1 GCA_023429985.1 Bacteroidota bacterium
GCATTGGGCTTTGAAAAATAATCGCCATCGCTGCCGTAAGACGGTCGGTGGGCCTTGGCGGTTATGGTACGTGGAGAAACATCCAGCCAGCGATAACCTTTCTGTTCTTCCATAACCATATTGAACATAAAGGCTGCTGCACCACCCGGAACATCTTCATCAACAAAAACAATACGGTTGGTTTTCTTTAATGATTCAACAATGCTATGGTTTATATCAAAAGGCAAAAGTGTTTGCACATCTACCACCTCGCAACTGATGCCCTGCTTTTCTAAAGTATTTACTGCATCCATTACAATCCTGAGTGTGGATCCATAACTCACAATTGTTACATCAGCTCCTTCTTTAATAATTTCCGGAACACCCAAAGGCACCGTATATTCAAGCAGGTTGGAAGGCAGCTTTTCCTTCAACCGGTAACCGTTCAGGCATTCCACAACAATTCCGGGATCATTGGATCTTAATAAGGTATTATACATACCCACTGCCTGCGTCATATTTCTTGGCACACATACATACATGCCGCGCAGCGCATTAATTACCATTCCCATGGGAGAACCACTGTGCCAGATACCTTCCAGCCTGTGTCCGCGGGTACGTACAATTACAGGACAACTTTGCTGGCCTTTGGTTCTGAAGTGCAGCGTGGCAACATCATCGCTTAATGGCTGCAGTCCATATAATAAATAATCGAGGTATTGTATTTCCGCAATAGGTCGAAGGCCTCTTAAAGCCAGGCCTATCCCCTGCCCCATAATAGTTAACTCACGAATTCCTGTATCAAAGATTCTTTCTTCACCAAATTTTTCCTGCAGCCCGGAAAAACCCTGGTTCACATCTCCAATATATCCAAGGTCTTCACCAAAAGCAAAGACTTTAGGATTGGAAGCGAACAATTGGTCGAAATAATGGTTCAATACTTCAAAACCATTGAGCGTGGGTGCATCATCGGCAAATTGAGCAGCTACCTGCTGCACTTTTAATGCGGATTTAGGTCCTTCATTATACAAATAAGTGTTATAAAGCTCCCTGTTCTCTTTTTGAAGGTCGCTGTAATAATCCTTCATCCAGTATGCGGCATCCGAATTTCCGGCTATACCTACAGCTTTGCCTAATGCCTTCAAAACATCACGACGCATGGGATCACGTAAGGAATTAAGTTCGGAAGCAATCGAATTCAATTCATCATTCCCGGTTTTACCTGCTACATCTTTTAATAGTTCAACTGCCTTTGCTACCTGGGTTTTTATGGGTTGAAGATATTTTTCCCAGGCACTGTTCTTCTGGTTTTTCACCAGCTCACGTGCTTCATTTTCTATGGTCTGCAATTCTTCATCTTTGGCAAGTGCATTTGAAATCAGCCATTCGCGCATTTTTTTCAAACCATCCCATTCCTTTTCCCAGTCAAGTCTTTCAGCATTCTTATAACGCTCATGACTACCCGAGGTGGAATGCCCCTGTGGCTGGGTTAATTCTTCTACATGAAACAAGGTAGGAACATGGTTTTCGCGGGCAAGCCTTATGCCTTCTTCAAAGGCCTCGCACATACCTGCATAATCCCAGCCCTTTACCTTATATATATTAATGCCATTTGTAGTTTCTTCCTTTTGAAAACCTTTCAGTGCTTCTGAAATAGAGGCTTTAGTAGTCTGGTATTTTTTAGGAACCGAAATACCATAACCATCATCCCATACAAAAACTACAAGGGGCACCTGTAGTACACCGGCTGCATTCATGGTTTCCCAGAACTGACCTTCGGAAGTGGAGGCATCACCAATGGTACAAAAACAAACTTCATCGCCATTATTCGAAAGGTTTGTAAAAGATTCCAAACCTTTTACATTCCTGAAAGATTTTGAGGCAAAGGCAAGTCCAAGCCCTCGTACCATTTGCCCGGCTGTTGGAGCTATGTCAGAGGAAATATTTTTTAGACCTGTAAGGTCCAGCCATTCTCCCTCATCATTTACAAAACGTGTTGCAAAATGGGAATTCATCTGGCGGCCCGCCGAAAAAGGATCGTTATTAATATCCGGGTCGGCATAAAGCTGTGAAAAAAATTGTTCTACGGTTGCCAGTTCACTGGCAAACATAAAGGTCTGGTCGCGGTAATACCCCGACCTGAAGTCGCCGGGCTGGAAAAACTTGGCCATTGCTACCTGGGCGATCTCTTTACCATCGCCAAAAATGCCGAATTTTGCTTTCCCGGTAAGCACTTCTCTTCTTCCTAACAGGCTGGTTTCCCGGCTAATACAAGCCCACCTGTAATCATTCATAACTGCTTCCCGGAAATTATCAAAAGAAAGCTTTTCCATGGGTTGGCCCTGGGCCTCAAAAGAATTTTCCATCCGGCAAAAATAGGGTTTCATGCTTACCGTTAAAAAAACACAAATTGTCAATTTCCTTATGCTTTCCAACCAGTTTGCTTTATTTTTGGAGACAATACTTCATATATGAAGAAAATCCTATTACTTGCCGTGCTGAGTTTTTCTTTAGGAAACCTGTTTGCACAGGACCTGGAGATAAAGGAAACCGTTTATGATTTTGGAAAGATCCCGCAGGGAAAGCCTGCCTATCATTTTTTTGAGATCGTAAATAATGGAACTGAACCCATTAAACTGGACAATGTAACCGCAACCTGCGGATGTACCACGCCGGAATGGAGCAAGGAACCGATTCCTCCAGGGGGCAGTCAAAAAATTAAAGTTGGTTATAATGCCGCTTCCGAAGGATATTTTGAAAAATATATTACCTTAACATACAACGGAACGCAGTCAAAACAACTCACTATTAAAGGAAATGTCTGGAAGGCTCCTACAGGATCTGCACCGGCAAATTCTTCAATTCAATTTTTAAAACAAAAAATTCAGTAAATCAGAACACATGAAAAAACTTTTTTTACTTGCCGCTCTTTTTGTAACAGGATTCTCAGTTTCTGCCCAGCAGAAAGCTGATGAAGTGATCAAGCTTAACAGCCTTAAGCACGACTTTGGAAAGATCAAGCAGGGAACACCCGTTACTACCTATTTCACTATTACCAATACCAGCAACAAGCCCATTTTTATTGAAAACGCTACGGCAGGTTGTGGATGTACTACACCGGAATATTCCAAAGAGCCTATTGCTCCTAATGGAACTTCAAGGATCAAAGTTGGATATAATGCTGCTGCCATGGGTCATTTCGATAAAACCGTTTCTATTAAGATCGCAGGTTATACCGAACCCCAGGTAATTCATATTTCCGGCGAAGTGGTTCCGGAAGCCGCAGTAAGCAACAATTCAAAAGCTGAGAGCCCAACAGCTCCTGTAAAAGAAAGTGCACCGGCCAAACCGGCTGCCAAAAAAGCACCGGCCAAGAAAAAGAACTAACTGGTTATAGTTATTTTATAAGGATCCCCGCTTTGAAGTGGGGATTTTTTATGGGAGAATGTATGGTTGTGGAAAGTTTTAGTTTAGTTGTTTAGGCGTTTAGTTGTTTAGGGGTTTAATGTTTAGGGATGCCGCCATGGTAGAATTGTTTCCAGATATGAAAGGAGCATCCAGAAGCAATGTGGTTTGCTTTATCATTTAGGGGATAATACTAAACAGCTAAACGACTAAACGCCTAAACGCTTCAACCTTCCTGCCTGCGGCAAACCTCTTTCCCAAAATCCCCTAAACCTCTATCTTTGCCTCATGCTCGAAATTTCATCCCGTGGCATGGAAATGCCTCCATCACCTATCAGGAAACTCGTTCCTTTTGCAGAAGCTGCCAAGAAAAAAGGCATCAAGGTTTTTCATCTTAATATTGGTCAGCCCGACATTGAAACGCCACCCGAGATCATGGAAGCTGTGCGGGATGCAGATATACGCGTGCTGGAATACAGCCACAGTGCCGGCAATGAAAGTTATCGTCGTAAACTGGTGGAATATTATGCTTCTGTTGGCATTAATATTACGCAGGACCAGATTATTGTAACTACCGGTGGATCTGAAGCCATTATGTTTGGTTTTTTTACCTGCATGAACCCCGGCGATGAAGTGATCATTCCCGAACCTTACTACGCCAACTATAATGGTTTCGCTGTTACCGCTGGTGTGAAAGTAGTTCCTATAACTTCCCACATTGAAAATGGTTTTGCTCTTCCACCTATTGATGCTTTTGAAAAAGTAATCTCACCCCGCACGAAGGCAATTGTTGTTTGCAGTCCGAATAATCCTACCGGCTATTTATACAGCCGGGAAGAAATGGAAGCCTTGAAAAATATTTGTCTGAAACACAACCTCTTTCTTTTTTCAGATGAGGCTTACCGTGAATTTTCTTATTCGGGTGAATATGTAAGTGCCATGCATTTAAGCGGAATGGATGAACATGTTGTATTGATGGACACTGTAAGCAAAAGATACAGTGCTTGTGGTGCCAGGCTGGGTGCTTTTGTTACAAGAAATAGAAAGTTGTATGATGCCGCAATGAAATTTGCCCAGGCAAGACTCAGTCCTCCCGGACTTGCACAAATACTGGGTGAAGCAGCGGTTGACCTGCCTGCATCTTATTTTGAAGCGCCCAAAGCCGAATATATGGCGCGCCGCGACTTGATGATAAAAAGACTGAATTCCATGGAAGGTGTTTTTTGTCCAAATCCCGGCGGCGCTTTTTATGCTATTGCAAGATTACCTATTGACGATGCCGACCAGTTTTGCCAGTGGTTGCTGGAATCATTTGAACATGATAGTAAAACCGTGATGCTGGCACCGGCAACAGGTTTTTACAGTACGCCCAGACTTGGAAAAAATGAAGTTCG
>JAEZCV010000145.1 GCA_023429985.1 Bacteroidota bacterium
CACAAGGATTTTCAGTCCTTTGCTCTACCGACTGAGCTACCGCACCAGCTGAAGTTGCCTTCAATTGCATTAATATCGTTACCAATATTATTGCGGGGAGCAAAAATAGGAGTTTCCATCAAATAATCCAGATAAATCACCAAATCTTTGCTCCTCGATATTCCTTTATCAGTTTCCAAAAACACTCAGGAATTTGATGCGCATGATCTTTAACTGCTCCCAGTTATAATTTCCATCTGCCAGTTCCTGTTGGGCAACTTCAAGCGAAGATGTTTCACATCCTTTAAAATAATCCAATATCTCCTCCTGCTCGTATTCGTCCAGCATCTGGTCAATGGCATAGTCCAGATTCAATCTCGTTCCACTGGCGGCAATGGTTTCCATTTCTTCCAGAAGTGCATCAAGCCTTAATTCCTTATTCTTTGCAATCATTTCCAGTGGAATCTTTTTATCTACCTGCTGAATGATGTGCACCTTGTTGCCGCTCTTGTTCACCACACTTTTCATTACAAAATCATCCGGCTTTTCTATATTATTCTCTTCTACATACTGCTCAATCACATCGAGAAAAGGCCGGCCGTATTTTATAGCTTTACCCTTACTTACGCCCTGGCACTTGGCCAGTTCGTCGGTAGTGGTTGGATAAAACGTTGCCATATCCTGAAGCGAGTTTTCCAGGAAGATGACAAAGGGAGGAAGGTTTTTCTTTTTGGCTTCCTTATGCCTCAGATCCTTCAGTAACTGGAACAGCTTTTCGTCGGCTGCCGCTACACTTTCCGGCTCACTGCTATCATCATCATCGTCGTATGCTTCTTCAAACAAATTGTTTAAAACGATAGGGAAAGTCTTTGGTTTCTTGAAAAATTCTTCCCCTTTTTTGGTGATCTTCAACACGCCATATTCTTCTATATCTTTTTTCAGCAACCCTTCCAGCAGCATCTGCCTCAAAAGCGAATTCCAGAAATGATCGGGTTGCGATTTTCCTATTCCGAACTCAGGTAGTCCTTCGTGACGGAACATTTTGATCTGCGGGGTAAGGTGACCGGTAATGATCTTCACCACGTAATCGGTAGCAAATCTTTCATCGAGGGCCTTAATCACTTTCAGTGCCTGAACAACGGCGGCTTTTGATTCTATGGTTTCCTTGGGATTCTTACAATTGTCGCACTGACCGCAGTTCTTCTCTTTATATTCTTCACCAAAATAACTCAGGAGTGTTTTTCTTCTGCAAACACCACTTTCGGCATAAGCTACAGACTCATTAATAAGCTGAGCGCCCACCTCTCTTTCGCTCAGGGGTTTGTCGCGCATGAGGTGTTCCAGCTTGGAAACATCTTTATGCGAATAATATAATATACAACGGCCTTCCAGTCCATCACGGCCGGCGCGACCGGTTTCCTGGTAATAATTCTCAATTGACTTCGGAATGTTGAAATGTATCACAAAACGAATGTCAGGCTTGTCAATTCCCATCCCAAACGCAATGGTGGCAACAATAACCTGTACATCTTCATTCAGGAACTGGTCCTGCCTTTCGGCGCGCAGTTTACTGTCGAGCCCGGCATGATAAGCTACCGCTTTAATGCCATTGGCCATGAGCATGCCCGCCAGCTCCTCGGTTGTTTTACGGTTAAGCGTGTATATGATCCCGCTTTTACCTTTGTTCTGAACAATGAACCGGGTAATACTTTTTAAGGTCTGGTCCTTTTTGATCTTGGGAAGGATCTCGTAAAAAAGATTATCCCTGTTGAAAGAAGAAATATAAACATCCGGGTTGCGGAGGTCGAGGTTCTTTACAATATCGCTTTGCACCTTAGGTGTTGCCGTAGCAGTAAGCGCAATAACCGGGATATTTGGATTGATCTGGTCCATCATATCGCGCAGGCGGCGGTATTCGGGCCGGAAATCATGTCCCCATTCCGAAATACAGTGGGCTTCGTCAACGGCGAAAAATGAGATTTCCAGGTCGCTGAAAAAATCAAGGTTATCCTGCTTGGTAAGGGTTTCGGGGGCAACATAAAGCATTTTAGTGCTGCCGGATTTCAAGTCGGCATGCACTTCCCTGATCTCTTTTTTTGACAGGGTAGAATTAAGAAAGTGGGCCACTTCGTCGTTGCTGCTATAACCGCGAACCAGGTCAACCTGGTTTTTCATAAGGGCGATCAGGGGGCTAACAATAATAGCAACACCCTTACTAACCATGGCCGGCAGCTGGTAGCAAAGGCTTTTGCCACCGCCTGTGGGCATGATCACAAAAGTGTCTTTACCGGATAAAACTGATTCTATAATTTCTTTTTGCTGACCTTTAAATTCTTTAAAACCAAAATATTCGCGAAGCGCTTCGTTAAGATCTGGAAGAATGGCTGGTATGCTGGACTTTGTTTTTTTGCCAGGGTTTTTCTTTGTGGTAGGCATCTTTAAATTTTTAGCTTTCAATAAAGCTTTTAACTGCCTTTTCCATGTTGTTGCAGGAAAGTCTGTTATTTATTTTTCCTGAAACAATATAAAGTTGAAAAGGCAAGCGAATTTACCAACAGGCAACGGTTTTTAAAAGATTAAATAGTTAAAATAACAACTAATTACGTTTAAGTGGGATTGCAGGCAAATCAACTATTTTTGGGGCCTTGAAAAAAGAAATGGATACACGCACAACAGCCCTTAGAACCATTGAAATGGAAGCTAGTTCCATTCAAAAACTGGCTGAATATATCGACAGCAGTTTCGAATCCGCTGTTGACTGCCTCCTTAATTGCAAAGGAAGAATTGTTATAACCGGGGTGGGAAAAAGTGCTATCATAGCCCAGAAAATTGTGGCAACCCTGAATTCTACAGGCTCTCCCTCGCTTTTTCTTCATGCTGCTGATGCCATTCATGGCGACCTTGGCATGATTCAGCAGGACGACGCTGTGATCATCATCAGCAAAAGCGGTGAAAGTGCGGAGATAAAAGTTTTAATTCCGCTGGTAAGAAATTTTGGGAATAAGATCATTTCCATTACAGGCAACCTGAATTCTTACCTGGCCAAAAAATCAGACTTTGTTTTAAATACAACCGTGGAGCAGGAGGCTTGTCCCAACAACCTGGCACCCACCACAAGCACCACCGCTCAAATGGTGATGGGAGATGCCATAGCTGTTTGCCTGATGGAAAAAAGAGGTTTTAATACCGATGCATTTGCCCGGCTTCATCCCGGGGGTGCATTAGGAAAAAAACTTTACCTGAGGGTTTCTGACCTTTATACCGATAATGAAAGACCCGAAGTAAAAGGCGACCAGCTGGTAAAGGAAGTGATACTGGAGATCACTAAAAAAAGACTGGGCGTAACAGCGGTAACCGGCAATGACGGAAAATTAATGGGAATTATTACCGATGGCGATATCAGGAGAATGTTGGAAACCAGCGACAGCATTAGTAATGTTTTTGCAAGAGACATATTAACGCCCAGCCCAAAAACCATTGCACCTAACGAAATGGCTGTAGCAGCCCTGGATGTGATGCGAAAGAATGAAATAACACAACTTGTTGTTGCAGAAAATGACAATTACCTTGGCATTATTCATCTGCACGACCTGGTTAAAGAAGGATTGATCTAATGAAAGAAACTAAAGACAACAGCAATATTTACATAGCAATTATGGCGGGCGGAATCGGAAGCAGGTTCTGGCCTTTAAGCAGGGTAAATTATCCCAAGCAGTTCCTTGATATTTTAGGAACGGGAAAAACACTGATACAGCAAACCTTCGACAGGTTTACAAAGCTGGTGCCCACAGAGAATATTTTTGTGATCACGGCCAACGAATACCTGGAAATAGTAAAAGAACAATTGCCTTCAATTTCCCATGATAATATTCTGGGCGAACCCTTTCGTAAAAATACTGCTCCCTGCATTGCCTACATCAACTTTAAGTTACAGAAACTGAATCCCGAAGCATCATTGATTGTTGCACCTGCGGATCATCTGGTATTGGACGAGGAAAAGTTCCTGGGTGTTTGCCACCAGGCCATATCGTTTGTTAACCATTTCAATGCTTTGATTACTATTGGCATTCAGCCATCTTACCCAAATACCGGCTATGGATATATTCAACATGATGCTTTAGAAGCAACACCTTCTGTATTCAAGGTGAAAACATTTACCGAAAAACCCAATAAAGAACTGGCAGAAACATTTATTGCAAGTGGAGATTTTTTATGGAATTCGGGAATCTTTGTATGGCAGGTTAAGAGAGGTATACAGGCTTTCCAGATGCATATGCCGGAAATGTACGAGCTGTTTTCTTCGGAAGATGATAAAATGAATACAGCTGAGGAAAAGTCAGCTATAGAAACCATTTACCCTCAATGCACAAATATTTCAATTGATTTTGGAATAATGGAAAAGGCCGAAAATGTTTATGTAATTCCTGCATCTTTCGGGTGGAGCGACTTAGGAACATGGAACAGTGCCTGGGAAAATATGGAAAAAGACTACCTGGAAAATGCAGTAGCAGGAAAGAACGTGGTGGTATATGATTCCAATAAATGTGTAATCAATGTTCCGGATGAAAAACTGGTGGTGATTCAAGGGCTGGATGATTATATTGTTGCAGACACCAAAGATGTTTTACTCATCTGCAAAAAAGAAAAGGAACAGGAAATAAAGGAATATGTTTCCGAAATCAAAAGAAATAAAGGCGACAGGTTTCTTTAAAAAAACTTCGTTTTGAAGGAAGTTTCTCTTTCAGTTTATGGAAGGTGAAGTAAATTTAAGAAGCTAAACCACCAACATGACCTTCAATAATATTCTTTTCCTCGACATAGAAACCGTTTCACAATACGACTCCTATAAACAATTGCCGGATGACTGGAAGGAGTTTTGGGATTTTAAAGCCGGGTTGATCAATCGAAACAAAGAAGAAGAAACCAGCGAAACATCTTATCCAAGGGCAAGCATCTATGCAGAATTTGGAAAAATTATTTGTATCTCATGTGGCTACCTCCAGGGAACAAAAGATGACCGAAAACTGAACATCAAATCATTTTCTGGTGATGATGAACTAACGCTGCTGAAAGAATTTGCTGCCATGATGCAAAAGTGGAGCGGCGATGCAGAAAAATTTTTATGTGCACATAATGGAAAAGAATTCGACTATCCTTACATCTGCCGCAGGATGATCATTAATGGAATTGAAATTCCGGAAATGCTGAAAATAGCCGGCAGGAAACCATGGGAAGTTCGTCATCTCGACACCTTGGAATTATGGAAATTCGGCGATTACAAAAGTTATACAAGCCTGAAACTTCTTGCAAAAGTTTTAAATATTCCATCCCCTAAAGATGATATTGATGGCAGCATGGTAAATGAGGTTTACTGGGTTCAGAAAGATCTGCCCCGCATTACAGAATATTGCCAGAAAGATGTGATTACTCTTGTGCAGGTCTTTTTAAGATTCCATTGTCAGCCCCTGATTAAACAGGAAAGTATTATCATTCGTTATGCAGAACAGAATCAATTATAGATCGGGTGCTCCCTGGGAAGATAAAGTTGGCTATAGCCGTGCGGTGCGCATAGGAAACATCATTGAAGTGAGTGGAACAGTAGCTGTGGATGAAGAAGGAAATGTGATAGGTGAGGGCGATCCCTATCTTCAGACAAAATTCATCCTGGAAAAGATCCATATTGTTCTGGAGGAAGCAGGTGCAGCTTTGGAAGATGTAATAAGAACGCGCATGTTCGTTACCGATATATCCATGTTTGAAGCCATTGGCAAAGCGCATGGAGAAGTGTTCAAAGATATCAGACCATGTACTTCAATGGTGGAGGTAAGTGCGCTTGTGGGAAGGGAATTTTTAGTAGAGATAGAGGCAACAGCAGTGGTTGAACAGTGGTTGAACAGTGGTTGAACGGTGGTTGAACGGTGGTTGAAGGACAGTCATTGATCATTTTTGTCTTTAAATAATTAAGTAGCTGAAAGACTCCCAAAAACAATATTTTTCGATGTAAATTTTTCAACCAAAATTCACAAATAAACAATCACCATAAACCCATTCCCTTGCTGCCTTTACTGAATTCTAAACTTCCTAATGCGGGAACCACCATTTTTACAACAATGAGTTCTCTCGCAGTAAAATACAATGCAATAAACCTTGGCCAGGGTTTTCCCGACTATCCCATGAACAAGGAATTAATTTCGCTGGTGAATGATGCCATGAAAAAAGGCTTTAACCAATATGTTCATATGAATGGCTATCTTCCTTTAAGAGAAGCCATTGCGGAAAAAATATCTTATCTCTACAACCGGGAAATAAATCCCGAAACAGAAATCACTATTACACCAGGGGGCACCTATGCATTATTTACTGCGCTTACCACGATATTAAAACAAAATGATGAGGTGATTGTGTTTGAACCTGCTTACGACAGTTACATACCGGCAATTGAATTAAATGGAGCGAAGGCAGTTTCTGTTGAACTTGAATTTCCTAATTATAAAATCAACTGGGAAACCGTAAAATCAAAACTCAACGCAAATACCAGGGCTATCATCATCAATTCTCCGCATAATCCAACCGGGAGTATTCTTTCAAAAAGCGACATGGACCTATTGGAAGAAATGGTGCGCGATAAAAATATTTTCATCATAAGCGATGAAGTTTATGAGCACCTGATATTTGATAGTGAAAATCACGAATCAATTTTAAAATATCCTTCCCTCTATAATAGAAGTATTGTGTGTTTTTCGTTTGGCAAAGTATACAACTGCACCGGCTGGAAATTAGGTTATTGCATAGCGCCGGATTATATAATGAAAGAGATCCGGAAAGTTCACCAGTTCAATTGTTTTACATGTGATACGCCTAAACAGGTTGCATTATCCGGTTTCATGAAAGACAGATCGCATTACCTTGAACTTGGGAAACAATTGCAGCAAAAACGTGATTATTTTTCGAAACTCATGTCTTCAACAAAATTTGAAGCTTTATCCAGCTCAGGAAGTTATTTCCAGGTTTATTCCTACCGCAATATTTCAGATTTGAATGAAAGGGAATTTGCTATTGAACTTACAAAAAATTTTGGGGTGGCAACTATTCCCGTTTCTGCTTTCTACAGCAAAAATATTAACCACAGTGTATTAAGATTTTGTTTTTCGAAACAGGAAAAAACACTGGAAGATGCGGTGAACCGGCTTATAAAAGTCTAATTCTTTATTTCATTTTTTACATACTCAAGAACAGGATCTACATCCTGGAGCATTTGCTGCACCGAAGTTTGAATTAAAATATCCGGATCTACGGCTTCCATAACTTCTTCTTTACAGGAAGCTCCAATATCAAAGGCTGTGGTTGTATTGATGATTATACCGCTTTTAGAAAGTTTAAAACTATAAACTTCACCAAAATCATTTGTTGCCTCACCCGTTTTAGTTCCAATGATCTTACCCAATTTATACGTTTTAACTCCGTCGGCAAGCATGTTTGCAGAAGAAAAAGTAAAGGGCCCCGTAATAAAATAAACCTTCCCCGTATAAACAGAATCAATATTGAATTTATGTGATTCAGGCTTACAATCACCCCTTTGCCAGGTATGTCCCACTTCCTTATCCAGATAAGCGGACATGCTTTGATTACCCGCCTGATAATTCTTATACGACTGGCTGATTTTCCAATACCGCTTACCCATTAATGAATAAGGCTTTGTGGATATAAAACTTACAAGAAGATCGGCAAGCGCAGAATTACCACCGCTGTTATTTCTAAGGTCCACAATAAAATTTGGAATTTCATTTTTCCTCATGATCCTCATCACCGAATCCATATAGCCATAAAAATCTTCAATGCTGCCAGACATTGAAATAAAGTCAAGATAACCCGCGTTTTTACCTAGCATCCTGAATTCATAAGCACCCTTTGATAATTGAGGTAATGAAAGCGAAAGAGCATCAAAAAACTTTATACCCTTGTGAATAGTTATATCATTTTTCTTCCCGGACCTTATTTCAAAAGGCGGTCGCAATCCTTTCAGGTAAAGGAGGTAACTGAATAAACGCTGACGCATCTCCTTCCTGAATTGAGGCAGTCCTCCAAAATATCCTAATGTTTCAAATGCAAATTTTTTCAGATCAATTCCATTTATAAAATCTACCTGCGTGGCTTTTTGCAGCGAATCGCTTTTTACATTCCTTATAAAAACTTTATTCTCGTCGTCAATTAAAAATTCAGCAGGAAAGAAAACAGGATTAATAAGATCGTTTCTTAAAGCAGTCTGACTTATAGCAGGATATGAATGTGCATCATTCATTAAAGATAAAACAGCATAGAGCTTGATAATAAAGTCCTGTTTACTTATGGAATCAGGAATAGAAGCTTTTACACTGTCTGTAAACGAATTAAACTTTTTCTCTGAAATATAAAGAAAGGGATTATAGTGAACTTCCCGGATGCGCATGTTCATGGAATCAATATCTTCCAATGCATCCTGGCGCAAAATAAAAGGTTGTGCAAATAAATGACAGGAGATCAATAAAAAAACCGGCAAGAAAAATTTTCGCATACAGCAAAATTATCAATACCACTGTTTAACTGAAAATAAACAGGTATGAATTACCGGATAAATTGTATTAATTGAATTTATAATCCCAGTTGAGCAGATATCTCCAGCATTCTGTCCAACGGTTTTTTAGCCGCCCGTCTTAATGCTTCATCCATTATTATTTCAGGCTGTTCATATTCCATACACAAATAAACTTTTTCGAGTGTATTTCTTTTCATGTGCGGACAATCGTTACAGGCGCAATTATTTTCGGGAGGAGCGGGAATAAAAGTTTTCCCGGGTGCCTGTTTCACCATTTGATGAAGAATGCCTGCTTCGGTAGCCACAATAAATTCCTGGTGCGGCGTATTTTTGGTATAAGCGATCAGTTGAGATGTTGATCAAATAAAGTCGGAAATTTTTAAAACAGGTTCTTCGCATTCGGGATGTGAGATAAGTTTTGCATTCGGGTGACGAATCTTTAACCTGGTTATTTTTTCCAGGCTGAATATTTCGTGTACCATGCATGCACCGTTCCAGAGCAGCATTTCCCTGCCGGTAACCTTGCTAACCCAGGCGCCCAGGTTTTTATCGGGCGCAAAAATAATCTTCTGGTCCTTCGGAAGGCTTTCAACAATAGCCTTTGCATTGGAAGAAGTGCAAATGATATCACTTAAAGCTTTAATACCTGCGCTGCAGTTGATATAAGAAATTACAATATGATCGGGATGTTGTTCCCGGAATTTTTTAAATAATGGCGGCGGGCAACTTTCACTTAAGGAACAACCGGCCTTCATATCGGGTATAACCACCTTTTTAGACGGATTAAGGATCTTTGCACCTTCAGCCATGAAGTGTACACCGGCAAACACAATCATGTCGGCATCGGTCTTAACGGCCTTCTGGGCGAGCCCCAACGAATCACCAATATAATCTGCAATATCCTGGATGTCGGGTTCCTGGTACAGGTGGGCAAGTATAATGGCGTTCTTTTCTTTTTTCAACCTTTCAATTTCTCCAAACAGGTCGAGTGAAGGATCTATGTCAATATCCAGAAATCCTTTTTCTTCTATATCGTTTGAAGTAATCAACAATTCTTTATCCATATAATAATATATAATAGTCTATTATTTTAATTAAAGTCTATTACTATTATGGCTGTGAATTCGGGGAGAAATAATTATTTCAAAATTTGGAAATGTTCAGGTTCTTGGTTTGTCAACATATCCACAGCAATAATTCACAACAAATTTACCGCAGTACAGCCATTTTAAAAGGGATATTAACAGTGATGTGAATATTGATGGCTGGAAAACATCTCATCGTTATGAAAAATTCCGGCTGTGGATTAGTGAGGGATAAATGAAGGATAACCAACAAAAATTTTTAAAGAAACGAACCAAATCATATTTCCATCCAATAGTTCACGTTTCATGTCACAGTTCCACGCAGTTTATTAACATTAAAAACCGGATATCAACAGGAATAATTTCCCTTACCCGCGATGCGGCACTATTATATATATATAAATTTTGTGCCGCGGCTTTACGGTGAATGGTCAATAGTGAATGGTCAATGGTGAGTGAAGAATTATTATAAAAGTTGGGTATCAGGGTACTCAAAAATTTCATTTATTCCAAAACCAATAATTTTATTTTTTAAACCAGCTATATGAAGTCCTTAAAATTATTTTTACTCTGTTTTCTATTAATTTCTTCCCGTATAAGTATTGCCAATGAAGGTATGTGGCTGCCCCATTTACTTGGGCAGTTAAATGAAAAGGAGATGAAGAGCCTTGGTATGAAGATCAGTGCTGAAGATATTTACAGTATTAACAAAGGAAGCCTGAAAGATGCCATTGTAAGTTTTGGAGGATTTTGTACCGGGGAAGTAATTTCCGATCAGTCTTTATTGCTAACCAATCATCACTGTGGTTTTGGAGCTATCCAGGATCATTCAACAGTTGAAAGAAACTACATACGTGATGGTTTCTGGGCAAAATCAAAAGGAGAAGAAATTCCCAACCCCGGGTTATTTGTAACCTTTATAGTAAGCATTGCCGATGTTTCAACTGCTGTATTGAACGGGGTTGATGATGAAATGTCAGGAAGCCTCAGGCAATCGGCCATAGATAAAAACATTGCCAGTCTCAGGAGCAGCTATCAAAAGCAGCCGCACCAGGACCTGTTGATCAGGGCATTTTTTGAAGGAAACAAATATTTTCTGTTTGTTACGGAAACATTTCGCGATATAAGGCTGGTAGGTGCGCCACCTTCTTCTATTGGAAATTTTGGAAAAGATACGGATAACTGGATGTGGCCACGTCACACGGGGGATTTTTCCCTTTTCAGGATCTATGCATCAAAAGACAATAAGCCGGCTAACTATTCTCCCGAAAACGTTCCTTATAAACCAAAAAAATCGCTTTCCATTTCCATTGATGGCGTGGAAGAAGATGATTTCACCATGGTTTTTGGATTTCCGGGCAGAACCATGCAATACCTGCCTGCTGTTGCTGTGGAGCAAATTATAAGAGTGAACGATCCGGCAAAAATTGCCATCCGCGAAAAGGCAATTGGGGTGCTGGATGGTTTTATGAGAAATAATGAAGCAATAAAAATCCAGTATGCCTCTAAGTATGCCAGTGTTCAAAATGCCTATAAAAAATGGCAGGGAGAAATTTTAGGCATAGAAAGAACAAGAGGACTGGAGAAGATAAGGATGGAAGATTCGGTATTCCAGGCAAGAGT
>JAEZCV010000212.1 GCA_023429985.1 Bacteroidota bacterium
GAATTATGGTTTGTGCTACGCCTGCTTTTTTTTGCCCGGGAACAGTAAATAGTTCAAAATGTATTTTTTCATCGGGAACCCCTTTGCCTGTGAGGTAACCTTTAATGCAAAAGATCATTTCTTCTGGTCCGCAAAGAAAAAATTCATTCGTTGTATTAAGATCAATGATCTTGTTTGCAAAAAGTTCGAGTTTATCTACATCAATTCTTCCAGTGTTAATTTCAGCTTCTGATTTTTCACGACTCAATACATGGTAAACCCTGAACCTGTCGATAAATTTATCTTTTAACGCTTCCAGTTCTTCTTTAAAAATGATGGAATTTTTTGTTCGATTTCCATAAACCAGTGTAAAGCTGCTTTTGGTTTCGGTAAGCAGGGTAGTTTTAATAATGGAAAGAACCGGCGTAATGCCACTTCCTGCAACAAAAGCAACATAATTTTTTTTCTGTTGAGGGTTTAGCTCGGTATTGAAATTACCGGTGGGAGGCAGAACCTCCAGCATTTCACCAGCCTTCAGTTCTTCATTTGCAAAAGTGGAAAATGCACCGCCTTCCACTTTTTTCACGGCAACTTTTAGTTTGCGGTCAAAAGGCGAACTGCAGATAGAATAATTTCTGCGATGTTCTTCACCATTAATAATTTTTTTAATGGTAAGGTTTTGTCCTTGTTTGAAAAAGAACTTTTCCTCAAGATCTTTTGGAACCTCGAAAGTTATAGAAACGCAATCTTCGGTTTCCTTTTCAACTTGTTGAACTCTAAGTGGATGAAAATGAATCATAATATGAAGCGCAAAGATAAAGCCACAGAGCCAGCGGTCAATTGATTTCTGTCAGAAGATGGTTTTGCTAAACAAAAACTACCATTTACTGGTAAAATCATTAGGTTTGCACGCCTTTTAAAAGTAAATTTTTTTAATCAAATCTATACCTGATGTCTTTAATTGTGGTAGGAACAATGGCCTTTGATGCTATTGAAACTCCTTTCGGAAAAAGCGATAGAATCATTGGCGGAGCTGCTACTTACATTGCCTGGAGTGCCAGCAACTTTACTAGTCCTATTAAACAGGTTTCTGTTGTAGGCGGAGATTTTCCAAAAAGCGAAATGAAAGTTTTGGAGGACAGGGGTGTTTCTATGGATGGCGTGCAGATCAAGGAAAATGAAAAATCATTTTTCTGGGCGGGAAAATACCACATGGATATGAATACCAGGGATACCCTGGAAACACAGTTGAATGTACTGGCTGATTTCAATCCCACCATTCCTGATTCATACCAGGATTGCGAATTCCTGATGCTGGGAAATCTTGTTCCTGCCGTTCAATTAAGCGTGATCCAGCAATTAAAAACAAGGCCGAAGCTAGTTGTGATGGATACCATGAACTTCTGGATGGAAGTGGCGCTCGACGATTTGAAAAAAGTTTTAAAGCAGGTAGATGTTTTGTTAGTGAACGACAGTGAGGCGCGCGAATTGAGTAATGAATATTCCCTGGTGAAAGCTGCGCGTAAGATCATGACCATGGGACCTCGTTACCTGATTATTAAAAAAGGCGAACATGGTGCTTTGCTGTTCCATAACGACCAGGTTTTCTTTGCACCCGCTCTACCACTTGAAGAAGTTTTCGACCCTACCGGTGCCGGCGATACTTTTGCGGGTGGATTTATCGGGCACATTGCCCGCACCAAGGATATTTCTTTTGAGAACATGAAAACCGCTATCATCATGGGTTCGGCCATGGCAAGTTTTTGTGTTGAAAAATTTGGAACCGAAAGATTAAGAGAAATATCAAAAGAAGATATTGACAAGCGCCTGGCTCAATTCCAGGAGCTGGTGAATTTTGATATTGAGCTGGTATAAAAGGTTGTGGCTTCCCGTTATGAAATATTTTTTGGTAAGTTAATATAATTATACGACCCTGGTGGGTCGTTTTTTTTATGTTAATACAGAAGGTGTGCAAGTTAGTTGAGTGGTTCACGACGCTGTAAGGGTCGTATGATTATAGAACGAATAGTTTGAGTGTTATTCGACCCCTACGGATTCGCATGAACGCTCATATTGATTTTGCTATAAAAATGTGAACCCTACGGGTTCTAATCCTCAATCCAATCAAATAAATAATCTTCTTTGATTTCTATATCAAACTGCTTTAACAAACCCAGGTTTTCTTCCTTAAATGTTCTTTTACGGTGGTGCTCTTTTTGACGATTTATATAATCAATCACATTATTCAAATTTGAATGACTATAAGAAAAGGCCCCATAGCCTTCCTGCCATAAAAATCCACTCCGGGTAAATTTATTTTTTTTGATGAATTGATTTGTTGACTTTTTAATTTCTCTTACCAGATCACTAATGCAGCAACCTGGTCTTATTCCAACCAGAAAGTGAATATGATCTGCCATTCCGTTGACCGCAAGGGGTTTTTGATCTTTGTTTCTTATAATACCAGAAAGGTATTTATATAATTCTTCTTCCCAGCTATTACAAATAAGGACTTTCTCTTCCTTTTACTGCAAAAAACTATCTGAATATAAATCTGCGAAGAAGTTCCTGCCATTTTATTGTTTTTAGATTTCATCTTCAAATTATTATTGAATTAAAAGCGTTCAATACGTAACTGTTTATTGTCTAATTATTTAAGAAGGATTTGTTTTAACACTATAAAATTTTTTGCCTGGATTTTAGATCTTTGGAAATCTTATTCTAATATCGCCGTGCCAGCACCACTACATGTTTAAAAGTTTTGCTTTCTCCATTTAAATTGAAGATGCGGGTATGAATGATGTATTGGCCAACAGGCAGCTTTTCATTTTTATCATTCAACCCATCCCAGCGAAAATATCCCGACTGCCCCATCAGAACATTTTTCACAAGGGATTTTACCGGCATTCCCGAAGCATTGTAAATAATTGCATTCATCATGTATCCCGGTGAAGCAGTATTGTATTTCAGCAGCATAAAATCATCCATTCCATCCTGGTCGGGAGAAAAAACCTTAGGCTCAATTTCCACTTCGGCTGAAGCTTCCTGCACTTTCCTGAATTGGGAATTTATATAGCCAGGTGTTGCATATCCGGCTGATGCTGCAGCTGAATGCCAGTTTTGCTTACTGGAAGATTCAAGAAAAGGGTCCATTCTTTCGAGGGAAACACCTTCTTTATTTTTAAGCAGTGCATAGTGATCATCATCTGTATAATTCAATTCATCCAGTATTTCTCCCAGATGATTTATTAATACAACACTTCCTTTTTCATCGGGAAATGAAGGCAGCGAAAGTTCAACCACTCTTCCAGGGTATTTTACATGATAAGATTTGGATAATGATTCTGCATTTTCTGTAAGTACAACATATTCGCCCGGGAAAATATAAAATGGTTTTTCATGAATGGTGGTGATGGAACTTACCAGGCCCATATTGTTCCGGTTTGCTATAGAAACTTTTCCAAGATCAATTATCCTGTTGCTTTTATTATAAATTTCAACAAAATCATAACCGGAGGGAAAGGGGTTAAATAAAATTTCATTGATTACAAGGTCGGCAACATTCGGAACCTGCGGTATCCCAACTCCGGTTTTATTCTGCATTCCAATTAGGTTCTGGTTGCAATCACTTATGTTTGAAACCGATACTTCGTATACCGAACCATTTTGCATATGCTGCTGCAGTGTTAATTGCACTTCTTTGAATACAGGCTGTAAGGGAATTGCATTTAATACCTGAAGCCCTGAACTAATAAAATAGGATGCCGCATCAGCGGCACTGGTGCTGTCAAGGCTTTCATTAAAAACAACAACCAGGTTCATGCTGTCAATTGTATAACTCCTTATCAATTGCGGCGGATCATCATCTGCAATATTTCCTTTAACAGAATTTTCTTTTCCCGGAGTTCCTCCTGAAGGGTCTTCACTTTCTTTCCAGTTGTTTATTCCGGAACAAGGTAGCTGAGCGTCAACCATTTCCATGCTCCACCCACCCGATTTTTTATATTCATTACTGTACCATGAAATATTGAAATCTACGGCATGTATGGTTTTTCCATCTGCATCAATCAGCGATAAAACGAACTGATCGTTTGGAAGTGAAGGGAAACTGGTTAAACCTATTGTTTTTCCGAAACTTTGAAGTATTGAAGTGTTGGCCGTGGAGGTAAAAATTAAAATGCTGTCAGGTGAAATTGTAATGGCCGGAAAACTGCTGCTTGTATTGTTATTGCAAATAAACTTCCATCCGTTAAGTTGCAATGGCTTTGCACTCCTGTTTTTGATCTCAATATACTCTGATTGCGGCAGGTCAACGGGCGGTGAAGGATCGGCTAAAAATTCATGTATCACAATATCAAACCTTTCTGCCTGGAAATAAATAAAGTTTATGCCTGTTGGTTGCATAATATTCCCATGAACATCCGACAAATTCTTCAATTGAATACTATAGTTTATTGCAGGTTGAAAAACATTTGAAAATTCCAGGATTATATGTGCCGGATTTCCGGTTGAAATATTAACCTGAACCGGGTGAATGGAACCCGGTAAAATTTCAAAATTGTTTATTTGTTGAAGCGGTAAGGGGTCAAGGCTTTCAGAAAATAGAATCTCAAGTTTATTGGAAGCGATGGCGTTTACTTCCAAAACATCGGGTGGCTGCAGGTCGGGAATGAAATCTTTAATAATTATGTTATCTATAAAATGCTTTTGATGAAATGATGCCGTGCTTTGGCGGATCACAAAACCAAAATAACCCGCTGCCGAATAGGTATTATCTGTTACCATTCCTTGTAAGCTATATGCGCCGGCGTTGACCGCACTCCATACAATAAATTTCCCGGCTGCATCGCGCGACACTTTAATTTTAATGAAATTATCGCTGTTATTTGTCACACCATCGGTACCATCGGTTATCTTAACATTCGCTGTGCCATCTTTCCTGTACAATGAAATTTCATCCTGTGTATTTCCTATTCTCAGAAAATATCCATGGCTACCGCCATCCGAAAGCCCTGGCGTGGTAGACATCAGGTACACATCAACATAATTGGCGGAAGAAGTATTGAACTGCAGCCTCAGATCAAACGACCATTCAGCCCCTAGGTTTAATGCATTAGGCGTGGAAATATAAAAGCTGGAATTCAATGTAGAGGAATTGGATTGTAATTGATGATTGCTGATGGTCCAGTCAGCAGCATTGCAAACCCACGAAGGATTATTGGTAAAATCGCCATCGCCGAAATCTTCATTCAACTGTGCAAATGCCGGGGATGCCAGTAAAAAACCTGTCAACACAAATCCTAGCCTTATCATTTTTCGAAATTAAAATGAACAGAATCCGGCTTACCGGGTAAAACATCTTAAGTTTTGGAGAAAAACACTTTTGGACGGGTTTTCGCATTTTATAACAACTCCGGGTTGAGTATTCATAAAATATTTTCTTTAGAATGCGAAGTGCCTAGTTTTGCAGTCGCTATCCATTAAGGGTTTTAAAAATTGATTGAAATGAAAATAGCTGTTGTTGGTGCTACAGGTTTGGTTGGAACAAAGATGTTACAGGTCCTGGAAGAAAGGAATTTCCCGGTTGATGAGTTAATTCCTGTAGCATCCAGCAAATCGGTGGGGAAAGAAATTAAGTTCAAAGGGAAAAGCTATGAAATAAAAAGCATGGAGGATGCAATTCATGCACAACCTGCACTGGCATTATTTTCCGCTGGTGGAAGTACTTCGCTTGCATGGGCACCCAAATTTGCCGAAGCCGGCACTACCGTTATTGATAATTCTTCTGCCTGGCGCATGGATCCTGCATGTCCGCTGGTGGTTCCCGAAGTAAATGCCTCCGTTTTAAAACCTTCTCACCGCATAATTGCCAATCCTAATTGCTCAACTATTCAAATGGTAGTGGCTTTACAGCCCCTGCATAAAAAGTATAAAATAAAAAGAGTAATTGTTTCAACTTATCAAAGTGTAACAGGAACGGGTAAGCATGCTGTTGACCAGTTGTTCAATGAAAGAGAGGGTAGGGAAGGTCCTATGGCTTATAAATATCGTATAGATTTGAATGTTATTCCGCAAATTGATGTTTTCCAGGAAAATGGCTACACTAAGGAAGAAATGAAAATGATCCTGGAAACAAAAAAGATCATGGGCGATGATTCTATAAAAGTTACCGCAACAACAGTGCGCATACCTGTTATGGGTGGTCACAGTGAAAGCGTAAATGTTGAATTTGAAAATGAATTTAACATGGAAGAAGTTAAGCAGATTCTTACAAGTGCACCCGGCATCGTTTTGCTGGATGATCCTTCGTCTGAACTATATCCAATGCCTTTAACAGCGCATGATAAAGATGAAGTTTTTGTTGGAAGATTACGCCGCGATGAAACACAGTCCAAAACTTTAAACTTATGGATCGTTAGCGATAATCTAAGAAAAGGTGCTGCCACCAATGCCATCCAGATTGCAGAATATTTATTTAAGAAAGGAATGGTGTAATTACTCAATTGTTCTGTTGATGAAATTCAATAAAGGCTGGAGGGCCTGGAATGCCGCCATTGTTGTTTTATGAAGTGAAGCCTTTACCAATTCCTCATCCTCAACTTTTCTTTCGGCAATCAGTGATTTTAATTTTAAATACTCCGCAGCCGGGTGGTCTTTTTCATAACCTCGCGGCATGGTTACCAGGCTGAATTCACCTCCCGTATCAACTGTATTAAAAATCTTTTTAAATGATTTTTCATGTATGATAGTTTGAAATTCCTCCCAGTTATAATCTATTTCCTGTCTAAGCATTTTTAAACTGGCAGCATCGGGCATCCACAATCCTCCGCCCACAAAACTTTGTCCGGGTTCAAAATGAAAATAATAGCCTGCAAAGGGAGATTTCTTTCCTCCTCTTTTTATGCTGGCTCCAAATGCGGTTTTGTAGGGCGTTTTATCTTTCGAGAACCTGATATCGCGGTTGATGCGAAATGTGCAGTCTTTGGCTGTCAGTCCTGTTATAGAAGGATCTGATTTTTGAAGATGGTCAATTACCAGTTGAATGAAGTTCTGAAAATCTGTTCTTGCAGCCTCATATTGAATTCGATGACCATCGAACCAGGCTTTGGTATTGTTCTTTTTTAGCTGGCTGAGGAATTTTAAAGATTGGGGTTCAAGCATCAGGCAAATTAATAAACCTTCTATACTCTTCCCCAGTTTTCCCCGCTTTTGATGCGGTACATGGTCATTTCACTAACATCATATTTTTCTGCTAGTTGCTTAATGGTAAGCCTCCGGTTTTTATTATTAAGCTGATCTTTAATTTTTCGTACCTGCCCTGCCGTTAGTTTAAGCCCTGTGGTTCTGCTCGCCTGTTTTTCTTTATAGGCGATCTTGGCAGGACTGTTCTGTTGATGGTCGATCATTTCTTCAAGGGTAGCCCAGCCAAGATTTTTGATATTGTTATCAAGTTTATCGTGATTTTTATGAATAACGAATCGATGTTTGGTGGATGGCCTTTTTAGAAACAGCCGCGCAAGTTCGCGGTGAATGTACAAAGTTCCTTTCTGGCCTGGCCTGTGCAGGTTCAAAGTGCGGTAGCCGGTTGTTAAAGAACCCTTTAAAATTTTACCATCTTCCAAAACATTTTCTTTAAAACTGGCTATTCGTCCCAGTGAGGATACTGCATAGCTATTCCTGAGTTCCCTGCTTCCGCGGAAATCAAGTTTTTTCCATATTTCTCCCGCCAACTTTTTGATCATATCAAAATTTGATTAATTCACAGCAATGATTAGTTGATTATCCTAAAAATTCTATGCCTGACTTTAAATTTCCAAAATTCTTTATTCAAAAGCAACTATTTCCTATTGATCTGCTATCAATTTCTGAAATTGATCTTCGCTTAAAATTTTAATAGAAGCAATTTTTTTGGCTTTCTCCAACTTGCTTCCGGCCTCTTCACCTACCACCAGGTAATTCAGTTTGCTGCTAACGCCGGACACTATTTTTCCCCCGTTTGCCTCTACCATTGCCTCTGCTTCGCTTCTTTTTAAGTTGGTAAGAGTACCTGTGAACAGGAAACTCAATCCTTCCAGACTTCCACTTCCCTGCTCCCTTTTTTCATTTTTTACATTAAGACCCAGCTTCTCAAGTTCCTGAACCAGTTGAATATTGTCTTCGTTATTGAAAAACTGAACAATGCTACCGGCAACCTTTGGGCCCACATCTTCCATTTTTTGTAGCGCTTCTTCATCAAGATTTTTGAGATCAAGCAAATGGTCAATTTCGTGCGCCAGCGTTTTGGCCATGGTTTCTCCTACAAAACGAATTCCAAGAGCATAGATCAATCGGTGAAGAGGCTGCTTTTTTGAATTTGCAATTGATGATTGCAGGTTTTCTGCCGATTTTTTCCCAAACCCTTCTATTTTTCCGAGCGCTTCATAATCAAGCTTGTAAATACCGGGAATGGAGTTCAGCAATCCAAGGGTAACAAATTTTTCAATCAGGGCACTCCCAAGTCCGCGGATATCCATGGCATCTTTACTCGCAAAATGCATCAGCCTTTCCAAAACCTGGGCGGGGCAGTTAATATTAACACAACGCCAGGCTGCTTCGTCAGGTAGTTTGATCAACTCGTCGGAACAGGAAGGACATTTTTCAGGAAACCGAATGGGTACTTCTTTGCCGGTTCTTAATTCTGCCAGGGGTTTTACTATGTAAGGTATTACATCCCCTGCTCTTTCCACTAAAACGGTATCGCCTATACGAATATCTTTTTCCCTGATCACATCTTCATTGAACAGCGATACTGAGCCCACGGTTACACCCCCAATATGAACAGGTTCAATTTTAGCAACAGGTCCGATATTTCCGGTTCTGCCCACCTGGAACTCAACTCTTAGCAATTTGCTTGTAGCCTGTCTTGCTTTGAATTTATAAGCAATGGCCCAGCGGGGATGGTGCGATGTCATTCCCATTTTATCCTGCAGTGAAAAATCGTTCACTTTTATCACCATGCCATCTATCTCGTAAGGAAGTTCATCGCGTTTGGCTTCGTATTCCTGGCAATAAGCCAGCACCTTACCAATGCCTTTTAATATTTTTTTCTCCTTTTGAGGGGAGCGAAAGCCCAGGTCCCACAACATTTCAAGTGTGCCGCCATGCGTGGAAAGCTGGTTTTTCTTTTCGATGTTCATTGAGGCAGAATCATCGCGGGTGGAATAATAACTTACATGGTAAACAAATGCTTCCAGGTTTCTCCTGCGCACTTCTACCGGGTCTTTTATTCTTAAAGAACCTGCAGCAGCATTCCTGGGATTGGCCAGCGGAGCAAGTCCCTGCTCGCCCAGCTTTTTGTTATAAGCAGCAAAATTATTCTTATTGATCAGTACTTCTCCCCTGATCTCAACATGATCTATTCCATATTTTGAAAATGCTGCCGATAAAGGAATGGTTTTAATTTGTTTGATATTAGGTGTAATGTCGTCGCCCTGAACTCCATCACCCCGGGTAGCACCTCTCACCAGGTGATCAGCTTCATAAACAAGTGAAATGCTGGCACCGTCAAATTTGGGCTCAACGCAATATTCAATTTCACTTAGGCCGGTTAATTCCTTTGCCTTTCGGTCAAAATCAACCAGGTCTGCTTCATTATATGAATTATCCAGGGAAAGCATGGGTACAAGGTGCGCAACAGAGGGAAATTCCCTGGTTAATCCTTTGCCTACTCTTTGGGTAGGTGAATCCGGTACTACCAGGTCGGGATTTTCTTTTTCAAGATTTTCCAGGCCCTTATAAAGTTTATCATATTCCGCATCTGAAATCAGTGGGTCATTTTCAATATAATACCTGTGTTCATGAAATTTCAAAACCTCTCTTAAGGGGGCCGCATCTTTTGATGCGTATTTCTCCTGTGCCAGCAGGTGGCGTGTAAATTCCTGGAGTTGTTTAACCAGATCCTTGTTCATGCCGTAAAATTAAGGTGGATAATAAACTGCCATGAAAAAACAATGTGTTTTAAGTACATATTATTATCTTTATTTTCAATTCACTTGCTATGAACAGATTGCTGCTTATGATGATGGCACTGCTGTGCTATTCCTCCTCCCAGTCACAATTATTATCGTGGACGCCGCCTTTCCCTGTAGAGGACGATCCCTCTCAAAACCTTATCATCACTGTAGATGCCACCAAAGGCAATGAAGGATTGAAGGATTATGCAAACACTGCCGATGTTTACGTGCATATCGGGGCCATTACCAATTTAAGTAATAACGGCTGGGTATATGTTCCTTTTACATGGGGCTCCACCAATCCATCTGCCAAAGCAAATTATATTGGAAATAATAAATGGACATTTACCATAAACGGCAGCCTGCGTGCATTTTTTGGTATCACCAATTCTGCTGAACACATTCAAAGAATTGCCATCCTTTTCAGGTCGGGTACAGGAACCCTTGCACAAAGAAACGATGATGGATCTGACATGTTTGTGCCGGTTTATTCTAACGATCTTGCAGTAAGAATTGATGATCCGCCCTCCAAACCTAAAGCGATCCGTGTTGCTGAACAACAAGCCTGGACCATTGGTTCAACATTTCCTGTAACCGCATATTCCAATCAGTCATCTACTATCACGTTGTTTCATAACAACAATCAAATTGCAACTGCCAGTGGCGTTCAAATGCTTTCTGGTAATTCCAGCGTTGCAGTTTTGGGTAACCAGCAAATAGTTGCTGTTGCCACTAATGCAAATGGCACCACTTATGATACCATCAACATTTTGATCACACCTCCTTCATCTCCGGTGGCGGCGCTTCCGGCAGGACTGAAAGACGGTGTGAATATTAATGCGGCCAGCCAGGTTACTCTGGTGCTGCGTGCTCCTGGCAAAAACGTGGTTGTTGTTACAGGTGATTTTAATAACTGGACGCCCGGAAACGAACACGTGATGAATAAAACACCGGATGGTAAATTCTTTTGGTTAACCCTGCAGGGAATTAACCCCGGCGTGGAATATGCTTACCAGTATATTATTGACGGCAACCTGAAAATTGCAGATCCTTATACCGAAAAAATCCTGGATCCCTGGAATGATCAATACATATCAGCTGCAACTTATCCTTCGCTAAAACCTTATCCGGCCGGACAAACAGGTATTGTAAGCGTTTTTACAGTTGGAGAAACACCTTACAACTGGAACATCACCAACTTTCAGCGACCTGATAAAAGAGGTTTGGTTGTATATGAATTATTGCTAAGAGATTTTGTTGCAACCCATAACTGGCAAACTTTGAAAGACACATTAGATTATCTTCAAAACCTGGGCATCAATGCCATTGAACTCATGCCTTTTAACGAGTTTGAAGGAAATGAAAGCTGGGGTTATAATCCTTCTTATTTCTTTGCTCCCGATAAATACTACGGAACCAAAAATGCATTGAAGGCTTTTATTGATGAATGTCACAGTCGTGGTATTGCTGTAATCATGGACATGGTTTTAAATCATGCTTTTGGTTTATCACCTATGGTACAGATGTACTGGGATGGTGCTAATAACCGGCCGGCTGCCGACAATCCATGGTTCAATGCATCAGCTAAACATCCGTTTAATGTGGGTTTTGATTTCAACCACGAAAGTGCAGAAACAAAACTATTCTTCAGCCGTGTTGTTGAACACTGGCTGAAAGAATACAAAATTGACGGGTTCCGCTTCGACCTTTCCAAAGGCTTCACACAGAAAAATACATGTACAACACAGAATTGTAATTCAGGTTCTGAGATCAATAACTGGGGCGCCTATGATGCAAGCCGCGTTCAGATATGGAAGGCGTATTACGATACATTGATGCTGAAATCACCGGGCAGTTATGTTATCCTGGAACATTTTGCCGCCAATTCCGAAGAGCAGGAACTTTCTAATTACGGGATGTTGTTCTGGGGCAATGTAAATCACAGTTATGGACAGGCTTCCATGGGAATAAACCAGGAATGGGATTTTTCATGGGTGCTGCATACAGAAAGAGGCTGGACGAATCCTTTTGTGGTGGGATATATGGAAAGTCATGATGAAGAAAGGATCGTTTATAAAAACCTTAATTATGGAAATTCTTCAGGATCATACAATATCAAAGACACAACAACAGCCTTAAAAAGAATGGAATTGAATGCCGCTTTCTTTTTAACGCTTCCGGGGCCAAAAATGATCTGGCAGTTTGGCGAACTGGGTTACCCCTATTCAATCAATACATGTCCCGATCTCACTGTAAATAACGATTGCAGGCTTGCCAATAAACCAATACGCTGGGATTATCTGGATGATGCAAGGCGAATGAATATTTATAATGTTTACAGCGAGCTGAATGAACTGCGGTTCCATCCTTTTTATAAGAAAGCTTTTGAATCGGGCAATGTGAGTAAGAGTTTTAATAATGCTTTTAAATGGATCAGACTTTCCTCTGGCGACAGCTCTCATTTATTAGTTGCAGGAAACTTTTCAACTGCAAGTATAAGTGGTGCTGTTAGCTTTCCTGTTGCAGGTACCTGGTTCAACTATTTTACCGATGAATTATTTACTGCTACCGGTACGGCACAAACGCTAACACTTCAGCCTGGAGAATACAGGGTTTATGTAAACCGGAATGTTAATAATGTTCCTGTTACGCCTGTAAGCAATATTCCCTGGCAGAGCAATCTGCTTAATGCAAAGGTTTATCCTAACCCGGCTTCTTCCCATTTTATGCTGGATGTAATAATTCCACAGGCCGGACAGGTTAAAATTGAAATGTATAATTATCTCGGACAATTCATTCAGGTGTTGCACCAGGGAATGATGGCTTCGGGAAAACAACAGGTTTCCCTCAAGAATGAAAATCTTCCTGCAGGGAATTATTTTATAAAAGTTGAAACAAAATCAGGTATTGGTGTAGTACCCCTAACCATTCAATAATACTATGGAAAGATTAAAAACAGCAGCACTTGAAAAGATCAGCCACAAGGATTATTTTAAAATAGCCGTTTCCGTGGACTGTGTCATTTTTGGTTATGAAGAAAAGCAGTTAAAAGTTCTGCTAATTAAATCCGATCTGGAAGAATTTGAGGGAATGTGGTCTCTGTTAGGCGATCTTTTAAGGCCCGATGAAGACCTTGAAAATGCACCCTATCGTGTATTGCAGGCAAGAACAGGTTTGCAGGATGTTTTTCTGGAGCAGGTAAGAACCTTTGGAAATATTTCACGTCATCCTTCAGGCCGTGTTATCACCACCGCTTATTATTCCTTAGTGAACATCAAGAGCCATAAGCTGCAACTTACCGATAACGAATTGCACTGGCATAACATCAACGATATCGACAAGCTGGCCTTCGATCACAAACTGATATTGGATACCTGTCTTAAACAGTTGAGAGAAACAGTAATGGAAAAGCCTGTGATCTTTAACCTGCTGCCGGAAAAATTTTCCTTAAGAGAATTGCAGGACCTCTATGAAGCCATTCTTGGTTTTGAGTTGGACAGAAGGAATTTCAGAAAAAGAATTACCCTGAAAAACTGGCTGGTGGATTTAAATGAAATGGAAGAAGATGTGCCACACCGACCCGGGAAGCTCTATAAACTTAAATCACAATTGAAAAGTTCTAACAGGGTAAAAAAAGATAGCGGCCTGAAATCCCAGCCTGCTTAAAAACCCGGGCTTTGTATAAACTTTTTCGTGTTCGACCAAAAAACAATCATTAAAATATCTTAATTAATTAAAAAAAATCTTAAAATTGTGTCTTAGATACACATTAACGACTGCAACTCGCTTTTTTAATTACATAAATTGCTTATGAATCTGAGAAAATTGCTCTACTCGATTGGACTGCCCCTGCTATTACTGCTGTCCATTCAAGGTCTTGCCCAGGAAAGGGTGGTGACAGGAAGAGTTACCAACGCACAGGGGGCTGGAATCACCGGTGTTTCTGTAACTGTAAAAAATACTACAACAGGAACCACTACTGCTGAAGATGGAAGCTTTTCCATTTCTGTTCCGCCCAATGCCATTTTAGTATTTAGTTCTGTAGGTTATGCCACCCAGGAATTGAGTGTTAACAACCAGACAACCATTAACATCGAATTGCAAGCTACCGAAGGCAGCCTGAATGAAGTAGTGATTGTTGGTTATGGTACCCAGAGGAGAAGAGACGTTACCGGGGCCATTGCAAAGGTGTCTTCCGATCATATTAATGCACTTCCGGCACCCAGCTTTGAAGCTTCATTGCAGGGAAGGGCTCCGGGCGTTCAGGTGATCCAGGGTAGCGGGCTTGCAGGATCTGGTTCGGTTATACGTATCCGTGGTATCAACTCTATCAGCGCCGGAGGCGATCCTCTTTATGTAATTGATGGCATTCCCATTATTGCCGACAATTTTATCCGCGGAAATGGAGGAGGTATGAATCAAAATCCTCTTGCCGGTATTAATCCAAACGATATTGAATCGGTAGAAATATTAAAAGATGCCGCCGCTGCCGGTATTTATGGCAGTCGCGGTGCTAATGGTGTTGTTC
>JAEZCV010000017.1 GCA_023429985.1 Bacteroidota bacterium
ACCATTCACTATTCACTATTCACTATTCACTATTCACTATTCACTAGCTTTGCCTTTCATGGATTATGAACAAAAAGCATTTGAAGAGCTAAAAAGGTGGCAGCAGAAAATGGTAAGAAAACCTGGGGTTTTCAGCAAATTATCGAAGAAAGCCCAGGTAAAAATGAATAGCTATATTCCTGAAAAAATTCATTCTGCCATTACAGCAACCATCAAACAAATGATCAGGAGTGTTTTATTTGGAGTGAAGCTGGCAGGAAAACAACCTATATCCCCTGCATCCCTTGAAGAAGCTGAAATAAAAGCAACCGAATTAATAAAAAAACACAGGAAAACAGGGGCTATAGAAGGAGGTATTACCGGGGCAGGGGGCATTCTTATGGGATTAGCCGATTTTCCATTACTGGTGGGCATTAAATTCAAGCTGCTGTTCGATCTTGCTGCAGCTTATGGATTTGATGTGCGTGATTATAAAGAAAGGCTTTACTTCCTATTTATTTTTCAACTTGCTTTCAGCAGTCCGCAACATCGAAAAAAGATTTACCTGCAGATGGAACAATGGGAAGAATTCAAAAATACCTTACCCGACAACATCAACGAATTTGACTGGCGCGCTTTTCAACAGGAATACCGCGATTATATTGACCTTTCTAAAATGGCCCAGCTAATCCCCGGCATTGGTGCAGTGGTAGGCGTAGTGGTAAATTACAATTTACTGGGAAAGCTTGGTACTACAGCCATGAACGCATACCGCATGCGACTTTATTTTTCAGGCAATAAAATATAAAATAGAATAGATGTAATGGCTGCAATTACCGTGTTTAAAAAATTTACCATGTTATTGCCAATAATGCGTTTCCTTTCAAGTGTGGCGCCCAAAAGGGAGTCCGACAGATTACCTATAGTTCCGGAAACAATAATCACCAGGAAATAGATACTCCATCCCTGGAATATGAAGTATATAACGGCAATGATCACACTGGCGAATACTCCTGCCAAAGTTCCTTCCAGGCTGATGACACCATCCTGTCCGCGTTGGCCCGGCCTTAAACTGGTGATATTATAAAATCTTTTCCCCCAAACCATTCCCAATTCAGAAGAAACAGTATCTGCAGCTGCGGAAGAAAACACAGAAGCAATAATTATGATAAACAGGAAATTATCTGATTGAAAAAACAAGAAAAATAAAGCTGTTAAAGCAGCCATTCCTGCATTGGCAAAAACCTGGAACACATCTCGCTTTTCTTCCATTTTTATTTCGCCGGCAAACTCTTTCTTTTTTTCTTTTTGAAAAGAAGTAGAAAAAGTTCCCATGATAAAAAAAGCCGTCATGCAAAGAAAGCCCGTCCAGCCGGTAGCAAGATAAATAGCAATTGCAATGAGTGCTCCTGTTATTGCGGCAGCTCTTGTAAGCTTATGCCGGAAGATTGAAATTATCAATCCACTCGCAACAATAAATGCAAAAAGAACTTCGTCTATGCTCATGCAATAAAATTAACAAAGCGCAGAGCTATTATTCAATTTATTGTGCTTTGAGTAGAAGCATTGTATACCACTGCATTTTCAGGACTCACCTGCTTTACAATATTGAATGGAGTTTGCACTAGTTCACCCCCGGGAAGTTCTGCAACATAACCCTTTGCATTTACTGCCAGCGGTATCATAATGGTTTTTGATTTAATGGCAACTCCATTTAGTGTTTTATGTGCTTTTGTTAACTGAAGGTATTGATCCAGCTTCTTTTTTGGAACAGCAGCCGGTTGCTTAACCGTTTTATTTACAAAAGGCCAGGGGTCGGTGGCACCACCATAACCATAAACGCCGAAATGGAGATGCGGAGGCGTGGTTCGTGCATTACCGGTATTGCCTACGGTTCCGATCAGATCTCCTTTCTTTACCCTTTGTCCGGCCTGAACACTTTGTTCATCGAGGTGTGCATAATACAGCGAAATATTCCTGTCTGAAGGCCTTAACCAAACTGTTTTACCACCTATACCACCTTCCTTCACTGAAGTGATGATGCCATCGGCGGATGCAATTACGGGTGTGCCTTTGGGTGCGAAAATATCTACCCCTTCGTGTTTTCTTTTTCCACCATCTCTTGCCGCACCCCAAAAACTACCTGCTTTTGCCTTGTTTCCGGAAACCGGAAATGTTAATGAAGGACCTGCCGTAATAGATACAGTATAATCACCTGAATGAAACAATTCGGGTTGGAGTCTTAATACATAATCACCCGCTTCATCTACATTTACAAAGAAACTTAACTCACTTGTATCTGCAGCAAAAACAAGTTCCTTTTTTAAAGCTTCTTTCCTGAAAAGATCGGCAAAGAGCACAAATGGCCCTCCTGATTTTCTTTCTATGCTGATCCTCACCTGCTCTCCTCTTTTGGCGGCAAATTCCAGTCCCATTGCACGTGATCTATCTGTTAAAAAACTGCCATGCTGTTTATAGGGAATGGAAACCGGGTAAGGATTATCAATGGCGGATGTAGAAGCATCCAGCCATTGCCTTCCTTCGGGTGTTTTTTTATAACGGTCTTCAACAGTTTCCGCATGCTTTTCATGCAGCGTTTTTTTAGTAAAAATGCCGAGAGAGGGAGCATTACAGGAAAAACTTATTAAAGCGATAAATAGTGCGGTGGAAAGGAATTTCATAGGACTGCATATTAACAAAAATCTATCCTGCTTTGGTGAAGGAAATATTAAAGGAAAGAGCTTCACGGTAAGTTTGAAACAAATCATTAACAAAAGACAACCCTAGCTATATTTTTCTGATGGAATTGCGAATTAAAAATACAATGCAAGTGTATATGCCTCGGCAGATCCATTGAAATCAAATGGCCGGGATGCATAATTATTCTTATTTGACAGGATATAGAGCAAAGATTGAATGGAGCATATTCTTAATACTTGGAGGTATTCATAAACCCTCCTTCACATTTGATGATGAAGAGAGAAAAAAATTTATTGACAGATAAAAAATGCCGGATATAAATTTAATCCGGCTATAAAATTTGTTAATCAATCGAAATCAAACAGATCGCCTAAAAAACCCTTTTTCTTTTTCTTGTAATAGGGATCATTATATTTTCCATGCTGCGGATAACTGCTTCTTCTTGCTTCATAATTTGAACCCTGTTGAGGTTGTTCACTTTCATGAATTGTAGATTTTTCTATGATCTTATCAAGTTCTCCCCTGTCTAACCAAACGCCCCGGCATTTGGGACAATAATCAATTTCAACACCCTGTCGTTCCGACATTACCAAAGTTTCGCTACAATTAGGACAATTCATATAATCAAAATTTACTGGTTAAGGATGAAACCAAAAATACTGATTTGCGAATTAGAAAATTTGTCAATTTACTATTTACCCAAAATCTTTACAGCCTCCTCAATCTCATCTGTATTAATAGTATGACCCATCCCTTTGTAAATTTTTACATTCACATTGGCATTTAATTGCTTTAACAGTTTTTCCGATTCATACACTCTTTCTACAGGCACGTGCGCATCGGGATCGCTGCTTCCTATAAAAACAGGCATGCCTTTAAAATCGCCCCCGTATTTTGCTTCATTAATGGTCTCTCCAATTAACCCTCCTGTAAAAGCAATAACACCGCCATATTGTTTTGCATTGCGCGCTACAAATTCAAGTGTTAAACAGGCTCCTTGTGAAAAGCCCAGGAAATATATATCTGCAGGATGAATTCCTTTAGTTTCAAGGTCAGTTATAGTTTCTAAAAGCAAAGAAATTGCGGAAGAAAGCCAGGGCTCGTTATTACCTTCCGGCGCCATAAAAGAAAATGGATACCATGCATTATTTGTTGCCTTAGGCGCCACCAAACTGAAGCCTTGTATATTCAAATGACCAGCAAGTGAAAGAATATCTTCAGCGCTGCCGCCACGTCCATGTATCATGATCAGCACTTTTCCGCCTGCCGCCGGTTGCTTTCCGGCAAAAACTATATTTTTCTTATGCATGATTTATTGCTTTAATGATGGTAATCCTGCTTCAATTTTATTTCTTAGATGTTCATACTGCGATGGAAGTTTTAAATGCTTACCCAATTCACTCACTTCTTCATCAATGGCAAATCCAGGGTTATCGCTTGCAATTTCAAATAAAACACCGCCGGGTTCACGGAAATAAAGTGAGTAAAAATAATTCCTGTCAATTATTTCTGTGATGTACAAACCTTTGCTTAAAACTTTCTCCCTGTAATGCATCAACACATCATCATCCTTAACCCTGAATGCTATGTGATGATTGGTTCCACCAGCATTGATCCCGGGATGACCGGAAGGATATTCATCCACATCAATAATGTTTGCGGTTGAAATGGCATCAGTTATAAAACGAAAACGGTTTCCCTGCTGCCCTTTCATTTCATATCCTAAAACAGAACTGAGAACATCAGCGGTTGCATCCTTATTACTTACTGTAAGCACTACGCTGTGAAATCCTTTTGTTGCTGCCGAAGGAGGAATGGCATCTTCAGTTCCCGAATTCCAGGCTTCCCTTTCATCTGTGGAGGATTCAATGAGTTTTAATCTCAAACCATCAGGATCTTCAAAAGCAATAAACCTTTCACCCAGCAATTCCTGCTCTTCACTATGTTTAATGTTATTTGCGCTAAATCTTTCTTTCCAGAATGGAAGGCTGCCTTCTGGTACAGCATAGCCAATTTCGGTAGCCATTCCGTTTCCTGCAAGGCCTTTTCTTACATTCTTCCAGGGAAAGAAAGTAAGAATGGTGCCTGGTGTACCTGACCTGTCGCCATAATAAAAATGATAGGTTCCCGGATCATCGAAATTCACAGTTTTCTTCACCAGTCTTTGTCCAAGCAGCTTTTTATAAAAATCATAATTCTTTTGCGCATCGCCTGCAATAGCAGTTATATGATGCAATCCTTTTATTTTGTTTTCCATGATTCCTTATTGATACACAAAGGTAAAATGAATAATTACGGGGAACATTGAGATTGGATAACTAATAAGATTGATCTAAATCAAGATATTTCATACATCTACTTCATATCTACAACATACAAAGCATTTGAGGCAGTAATAAAAAGCCTGTCATGATTTCTTCCACCGAAACAAACATTGGCGGTCCATTTTTTTGGAATTCTGATCTCACCAAGGGGATTTCCGTTTTCATCAAAAACACTTACACCATTTGCGCCGGTTAAATAAACATTTCCCTGTTTATCTATTGTCATACCATCAGAACCCTGATCAACAAATAATTTTTTGTTGACCGGTTTTCCTTCTTTATCAAATGAATAGGAAAAGATTTTCTTTCCATCAATATCGGCAACGTAAAGTTTTTTGCCATCTGCCGTTCCTACTATACCATTCGGCTTTACTAAATCAGTAATCACGGCCTTAGGATTTCCGGATTTAGGGTGAAACAAATATACATGTTCACCTTCCACCCTTGCCGCATTTTTATCTTCAAAATCACGAGGATAATGCGGATCTGTAAAATAAATATTGCCATTGGGATGCACCCACACATCGTTAGGAGCATTTAACTTCCTTTCACCAACATCTTTAACCAAAACCTGTACACTCCCATCTTTAGCAATGGACCACAACTCATTATTCTCTTCTGCACAAACAATCAGATTTCCATTTTTACTAAAATACATTCCATTAGCCCTGCCTGCAGGTTCCATGAATATGCTCAGTTTATTATCGACACCATATTTCCAGATACTGTTGTTTGGCTGATCTGTAAAATAAATATTGCCATCACTATCAGCAGCCGGGCCTTCGGTAAAATCAAATTGATCTGAAATCAGCTCTGGTTCATTTCTAAACATTCTATTCATAGGCCTGTTACAATTTAAAAGAATGAAAAAGACACTTCCAAAAAACAAATAAACAATAATTGATTTCACCATGGAGGTTCTGGTTAAATAATACGACCATCTGTAAAACATCAGTCTTTCTGAAGCTTTTATATGGTGATATACAATTGTCTTGAAATTATTTCATTTAAAGCTATAAAGTAATAAAGAACTGCTTGAAATTTTAATGAATTTCGTTTAGCCTGGAATTAGTATTTTCTATGATAAAAAGCCATAAAACAGCCTGAGACTGAACATTACATATTATAAAGAAGTTAAGCATAAAAATCAGTTCAGGCACTTCCCCCCCTTGAGTTTATAGCAATTTTCATTATATTGTCCGCTCACCAAACTTTCTGCTTCAAATGAAGACACCACTGGTCGCCTTTATTGCTGCATTCTTATGCACATCCACTTACGCTCAATACATTAAGCCGGTTAATTCCGGCGAACTTATAGAAAAAGGAATTGAGCTACATGGCGAAGAAAAATATAAAGAAGCTATAGCACTTTACAAACAAATTCCCCACACCGATACGAACTATGTTCTGGCTCTTTATGAAATGGCCTATAGCGCATCGCTTGACAGCAACCATGCATTTGCCCTGGCGAGTATAAATGAGGCCCTTACACTTGACTACGATGACCTGGGAGTTGAGTTTCTTCAATTGCAGGCTTCTGTGATTGATGATATGGGTAATACGGAAAGAGCCATAAGACTTTATGATTCGGCATTAATTAAATATCCAAATGCCCAGAACATACTGCTCAATAAAGCCATATCTTATATACGACTTGACAGGTATAATGAAGCTGAAAAAGTTTTACAAAACCTCTTATTACGAAATCCATATTATGCCAGTGCACATTTCAGGTTAGGAATATGCGCCCTTCAAAAAGGTCATATGGCTAAAGCCATGATGTGCTTTTTTACTTATCTTATTAATAATCCTTCCGGCCCTTTCCACAATTCGGCTATCAGTATGCTAAGTGAAATAAGCAAAAATACCGATGGTGTAGTGGAACTTGTTTCAAAAAGAAAAGAGGATGCAGGCAAAGGATTTTCACTTCTGGAACAGATCCTGTTTTCGAAAATTGCATTGGACAAAAATTACAAGGTGCTCACAGGTTTTGATGATCCCATTATCCGCCAGCTGCAGGTGATGATGGAAAAACTTCAATACGATTCAAATAACAATGATTTCTGGATGCAGTTTTATGTCCCTTACCTGAAGGCCATCTTCGACAAAAAACATTTTGAACCTGCAGTATATTATGCATTTTCAAATGTTGAAATAGACGACATCCAGAAATACCTGAAAAGGAAATCCAAGGAAGTAAAACAATTTGCAGCTGAAGTAAACAGCATATTTGAAAAAGTGCGCACCACGCGTGAACTTGATTTTCAAAAACGCCAGGCCATGCCTGCCATTTATCATTTCAATGATAGAGGACTATTTGCAAAAGGTGAGTTGAACAACAAGGACCTGCCCGAGGGAGTTTGGGAATTCTACCATAAAAACGGGAATGTAAACCTAACGGGCCAGTTTAACAGGAATGGCGAAAAAACCGGAAAATGGACTTACTACTTTAACAATGGGAAAATTAATGGTTTTGATAATTGGGTAGATGGCAAGCAGCATGGTGAAGATGTTACTTACAACAAACAGGGGATTGTAATAGCACGGGCCAATTACGTGAATGGAAATCTTCAAGGTGAAAGAAAGGCATATTTTGAAGTGGGCCATCTTAAATCTATAACGCCCTACATTAATGGGGTGGAAGAAGGAAAATATGTTGAATACTTCAGCACAGGAAGGAAAAAAGTGGAAGCCCAGGTAGCAAAAGATAAACTTCATGGTTCTTACAAAACTTTTTATAATAATGGCAACCCGGAGTACATAGTGAATTACGAGAACGGAAAGCTACATGGAAAATATAAATACCATCATGAAAACGGGAAATTAAGTTTCGAATGCACTTATGTTAATGGTGAAATAGAGGGCGAAGGCATTAGCTACCATCCTAACGGAACTCTTAAAAAGAAATTGAATTACATTAAAGGATTGGCTGAAGGAGAAGAAATTGAATACAATGATGCTGGCGTGATAGTTACAACATCAACCTACAGGAAAGGAAAGATTGATGGAACAACCAAATTTTTTGATGACGATGGTAAACTATATTCAACCTTTCAATACGACAATGCAGTTTTAAAAGAAGCTAAATATTTCGATAAAAAAGGAAACCTGGTTTCAACATCAACAAGAAAAAGCAAATTAATCGACCTTTTTGTTTATTCCCCGCAAGGCATTAAACGATCTTCCGTAACATATAATGACGACTTAAATATCACTGGAAAGAATACTTTTTTCTTTCCATCGGGAAAAATAAAAGAAACCAATTCATATAAAGATGGTAAGCTGGAAGGCATATCCACTGGATATTTTCCCAATGGCAAAAAGAAATATGAGTTAACCTACAGTAATGGTGAACGAAACGGCCTTTCCCGATATTTCTATGCAAACGGACAGCTACAGTCTGAAGCCTGGTATGTAAACGATAACCTGTACGGAGATTTTATTGAATACAATGAAAAAGGAGTAGTTATTATAAAAAGTTATTACCAGGATGGAGAACTTCATGGCACACGTACATGGTATTATGCAAATGGAAAACTGAACGACGAAGAAATTTATAATAATGGATGGCTAACAGGATTAAAAGATTATGACACCACAGGGAAATTGCTTTATTCAGTGGAGTTCAGGGAAGGAAAAGGGAAATACTCAGGCGTATATTTTAACAACAAGATAAGTGTAGATGGAGAGATGCTTAATGGCCAGTTACATGGCAAGTTCACAGGATATTATGCTGATGGTTCCATCTCCTCGGAAAAAACCTATGAATATGGAAGACTTCACGGTGCATATATAGAATATAATATTGATGGGCGACCTGGTATAAAGGGACAATACCATTATGGCGATCGTACAGGAACCTGGATGTATTATACTTTGAATGGCAAATTATGGAAAACAGAAAACTATACTGATGGTTTACTGGAAGGAAAATTAATTTTTTATAACGATGCCGGTGGGGTGGAAATAGAGAACACTTATAAAAATGGTGAGCGTAATGGTATTTCAAAACGGTTTTACGAGGATGGGCAGCTGGCCTATGAGTATTATTACAAGGACGATGAAATTACAGGGTATAGTTATCTCGGCACCGATGGTAAAATGGTACCTGTTTTAGAATTACCGGGAAGTAATGGAAAATTCATTGCCTATTACCAGAACGGAAACAAAGCTGCCGAAATGGAATACGTAGATGGTTCTCTACATGGAAATTATGTTCGTTACCACCCTAATGGAAAAATCCAATACCAGAGCACCGAGCTTTATGGTCATACAGATGGAAAGGTAACTGAATATTTTGCCGATGGATCGGTTCTGTCAACTTATACCTACATCCTGGGCGAGGCAGACGGTCCATTCAAATTGTATCATAAAAATGGAAAGGTAAAAGAAGAAGGCTCCTATGAACTTGGCTATTATAACGGCGATCGCAGGATTTATGATGAAAATAGCAAGCTTGTACAAACATTAAGTTATTACCAGGGCGTACTTATTAAATCTACAAAATGAACAGATCAAAAATAGTCTTTACCCTTATGGTAATGTTGTACTGTTATACGGTAACAGGGCAAACAGACTGGAAACAGAAATTTCCAAATGCCGATGCAGTTTATACTAATGTGGTGCGTGATATTAATATTGTTAAACAGGATGGTAAATGGGTAGCAATTTCAGTACATTCCGAAGAACTTGTGTATCTCACTGACAAATCTCTCAGGATGATGTCGAGAGGCCGCATATACCACAGCACATTTAATGAATTGAAAAAATGGGATGCGTTTACCAAATTAAACAGCAACAAAAAAATAAAGGTTTCCAATACAACTACAGCAAGCAGTACTGATGACTATATTTTTTATGATGATACAAAGGCAACTTCATTTGATTTTGCCGGTGCTGAAGTAAATGCAAAAAGATATATAGAATATGAGATCTTGTTGAATGATATTCATTTGCTTTCACCCCACTATTTTGAAAGGTATTTTCCCGTGGCCGAGGGAGAAGTTCGAATTACTTTCCCCTCTGAAATAAAAATGAAATACATAATAAAGGGTGACCATGCTTCTAAAGTAAACTTTTCAGAAACAACTAAAAGGAACAAAACTACATGGTCCTTCAAAATGAAAGATGCGGAAAGTTATCCTTCCTTCCCAAACGCCCCGGATAATTCCTATTATGCAACGCATGTTATTTACTATGTGGAACAGGTAAAGGAAAATAATGAATGGCAGAATTTTCTTTCTTCGCCAAAAGACCTGCACAGTTATAATTACAATTACATTAAGGATTTGAATAAAAACCTCAGTACTGAATTAAAAACACTTGCTGAAAAGATCACTGCAGGATCGGGTTCGGATGAAGAAAAAGCCAGGCGCATTTACAGGTGGGTACAGACAAACATTAAATATGTTGCCTTTGAGGATGGACTGGAAGGTTTTATTCCACGCGATGCAAGCCTGGTTTGCAACCGACGATATGGCGATTGTAAGGATATGAGCAGTGTACTTACTGCCATGCTGAATCATGTAGGCGTTCCCGCTTATTTTACATGGATAGGAACCAGGGACATACCTTACGACTATACCGAAGTTCCCTTACCTATTGTAGATAACCATATGATTTGCGCCATTAAACTCAATAACGAATTTGTATTTCTGGATGGAACTGATAATGGATGCATTTTTGGTTTTCCTCCTTCAGCAATCCAGGGAAAGCAGGCAATGATTTCTATGGGAGAAAATAAATTCGAAATTGTGCGCGTACCTGTTATTGAACCATCGCGTAATATAAATGCAGATACAACCTTTTTTGAATTGACGGAAAACGGAATCATTGGCCGTATCAGCGTTAATTTAACAGGATACCTTGCGTCTGACCTTTACTCCACACTGAATGCAAGAAATGAAAAAGACCATAATGATTATTTCAAGGCCAGGCTGGAACGGGCCAACAATAAAATAAAATTTAAAAACTGGAAATGGAATATCACAGATGACCATAATAACGCAACCATTAGTGCAGATTTTGAACTGCCGGACTTCGCCAAGCAACTTAACAACGAATGGTTCTTAAATATGAACATGGCGCGTCTTTTTGAAAATATAATTGTTGAAGAAAAAAGGAAAATGGCCATTACTTACAGTTACCAGTCCACCTATCGTATTGTAACGGCTTTGAAAATTCCGGATGGCTACAAACTTACCTACCTCCCACCCAGCGACAGTTTGTATAATGATGCCTGGGGATTTAATTTGCAATATTCAGTGGAAGACAATACAATTTACCTAACACAGGAATTTGTTACAGATAAATTAATGACAATGCCGCACCAGTTCGCGGATCTTAATAAGGTAACTGCCCGGCTTAGTTCCAACTATAAACAAACAATTGTTCTATCTAAAAAATAATTATGAGAAATATTATTCTGGGGCTAGTTTTCCTAATAAGCATTGGTACCTATGCCCAGTCCGGAATTAACAGGTTTCAATGGATTGCAAATCCGGGAATTCATAAAATTCCGGATGAATTTAAAGAAGCGGCGGCCGTTTTTGTTGCAGACCAGAGGTTTGTAGAATTTGCATTTGAAAAGGAAGAACTTTTTCTTTATAAAACCATGCACAGGGTTATACACCTGAATAATGACCGCGGAATTGAAAGCTTTAATAAAATATACATTCCATTTGATGATGGCATGACCATGGTGGATATGAAGGCGCGTACCATTCTTCCAAACGGAAAGGTTATGGAAGTTGATAAAAAGAATATAAAGGATATTACTGACGAAGACGGACAGTTCAAAATATTTGCGGTGGATGGAATAACACCGGGAAGTGAAGTGGAATATTATTATACAATAAAAAGGCCACCATCCTTTTTTGGAAGAGAAATACTTTCTGCAAGCCTTCCTGTAATGATGGCGAAATTTGAACTTGTTGCACCGGAACACCTGGTGTTTGAAGCAATGAGTTTTAATGGACTTGCCGGAGGAAGAGATACAATGATTGGTGAAAAACGATATATCACCATTCAGGACAATAACCTGAAAGGTTTGTCCGAAGAGAAGTATTCCATGTACCAGTCAAACCTTAAACGTGTAGAATATAAATTATCCTACAACATAGCTCGTTCTAAGTCGGAAAGACTTTTCACATGGAATGAGCTTTCAAAAAGACTGCATGAAATCTATAATATTACCAATAGTAAGGAAGATAAAAAGATCCAGGATCTGTTAAATGATATTAATATAAAATCCGCCTCTACTGATGAAGCAAAGATCAGGGTCATTGAAAATTATATGAAGAAAAATTTTATCACCAAGGACGACATCCCCAGTACCGATGCCGAGGACCTGGGAAAAGTGATAAAACTGAAAATGGCAAGTGAAAGAGCAACTATAAAATTATATCTTGCTTTGTTCAGGGCTGCAGGAATTGAATACCAGCTTGTATTGGCAGGTGATCGAAGCAATTTTGCAGTGGAAAGGTCATTTGAAAACTGGAATAATGCCAAAAATTTCCTGGTGCATTTTCCATCTACGGGAAAATCTCTGGCTCCGATAGCCTCAGTTTACAGGTATCCATGGATACCTCCTACCTGGGCGGGCACTAACGGGTTATATTGTATTTCAACCACCATTGGAAATTTCACCACTTCAATTGGAGAGGTTAAGATGATTCCTCTTGAAGCCTACGAACATAATTACCTGAACATGGATATGGACCTGGAACTGGACAAGAACGATGAACTGGTAATTAAGGTGAAACAATTGTACGCCGGTTATGCAGCACCTAATTATAAAATTCCATTTGTTTATATGCCTGCCGACCAGCAGGATGATGTTTTGAAACAGATGATCAAATTTGGAAGCAATACGGAAAACATTATTTCACATTCATTTGAGAACAAGGAAATGGAACAAAAAGATCCATACAAACCTTTTGTGATCAATGCATCTGTAAAAGCATCCAACCTGGTTGAACATGCCGGTCCGAAACTGATCATTAAAATTGGAGAAGTAATTGGCGAACAATCGCAGATGTACGATGCCAAAGAAAGAAATACCAGGATTGATCTTGAATTTCCTCATGCACTGGTACGCACCATCAGGCTTAAAATACCAGAGGGTTATAAAATTACCAATGCCGATGACCTTAACATCAATATTGTTCACAAGGAAAGTGATGTAGTTACAATGGGTTTTGTTTCGGGCTATAAACTGAATGGAAATGTATTAACCATTACTGTTGTGGAAGACTACCGAAATTTCGATTACCCAATTGAGCAATATGATACTTTTAAAAAAGTGATTAATGCAGCAGCAGACTTCAACAAGGTAGTGCTGGTTTTAGAGAAAGGATAGAAATAAAAATTTGATATTTTATTAGGGAGGCTTCAAAGGAATGTCTCCCTTTTTTTGGTTCAATTTCAATCACAACAGGCCTTAAACCCTTCCGGTAAGCCCATCTCCCAATTTAAATACCCGGAAGTCCATCATGCTGTACTTTCACATGTTTGTTTTAAAATACCTGCTCTATCCATACAAAACCAGGAACTATCATTTATATTCATAAACCAAATGATTTATTAAATAATAGCCTGAGCAGATCCTGGCAAGGCTATTTCCTCTGTTTATATGAAAAAGTTCAACTATTTTTCTTTGATTTTTGCAGGAATTTTTTGGTTAAACGGAGCAGCACAGGATTCATCAATTCTAAAATCAAATCCCATCATTTTTGGTGAAATGCATTTGGGGGCCATGGGAGGAAAGGCAGGAGGTTTATCATTGGGTCTCGCACTTCATTACCAGATAAAGGCAAATCTGATCAGCCTAAGGGCAACATCAAATATAAATTCAAGGATCACCATTCTTTCACCTTATTTACCTTTTCCCTTATTAAAACCCAAAACAGTTCTAGATGAATTTGCCTTAATGTATGGACTTAGAAAAACCAATGCTTCCAATTCTTTAAGCTTTTCTATTGGCGCTTCCTATAATATGTATAAAAGGATTCGGGAAAATATAAATGATCCTGATTATTACGAACGATCAACATATTGGGGTGTGCCTTTTGAAGGTAGTTTTAAGTTTTTTAAGAAGCGTAAAACTGTGCATAGAATATATTTCATAATTCCCACCGGCAAACCAACTTCCTTTGGAAGAAGCATAGGCATAAAACTAACAGGATCTTTCTCCGAAAATTCCTATGGTGGTCTTGCTCTAAGTTATGGACTGGGTTTGCATAAAAGATATTAACACCTGGAGTTGGTTGAATCAATATCACCCGATTGCTGTTACAAATATTTCCTAATCTATTGCCGGTTGAATATCATGATTGCAAGGTCACCTCTTGCACCATTTTATCAGTTTTGAAGTTTTTATTTTATATTGAATATTCTAAAGCTTCCACATGGTTGCAACTTAAAAGCCATGAAAAGAAATTTCATTCATCATTATAAATTAAAAACCATTGTTTGGTTTAGTTTATGTGTTTTTTTCAGCAATCCGGTTTCCTCACAAAACTGGCAGTGGGCCAAACGTGGTGGAAGCGGCAACAGTGTAGTGCCCGGAATTCCCTGGGAAAGTGTTTTAGATCTTGCTTCCGATGATAATGGCAATGTATATTTCCTGGCACATGCCAAAACACCCAATTACACTGTTGATACAGCAAGTTTTACAGGAAACGGCCAGCAGGATCTTATTCTCGGAAGTTTCAGTTGCAAAGGCAAACTACGTTGGTCGAAAATATTAGGTGGCACCAATAATGATATTTCCAGCTCCATGTACCATAGTTTAATGCTCGATGAAGGTGGGCGTATCTATGTAGCCGGGTTCATGAGCCCTCCTCCTGCTTTTGATACCGACACTGTAATGGAAATGACTGCTAAACGCGTTTTCCTGGTACAATATGATACCAGTGGTATTTTTCAATGGCTTCGCATGCCCCAGCCCGACACTGTTACGCATGCCTTTACCAACCGGTACAGGTTTCTTGATATGGATGTTGACGAGCAGGGAAATGTATATTATTTCGTAACATTTAATGCAGGTCAACTCACAGGAACCTCAATAGAACTACCTGTGATAGGTCCCTATATTATAATTTTCGATGCGCAGGGAAATATTACGGATGTTATTACCCTTGACATGCAGGTTCCATTAAGTACTAATGTAAGTGCTAAAATAAAACGCGATCCCGTTAACGGTAATTTTTATATTGCCGGACAATATAATGCCGGAAATTTTTCTATAAATGGAGAACCCATTACAAAGGGAGCTTATGTTGCTGCTTTTAATGCACAGGGAGGTTTTTTATGGAAGAAAGAAAATAATACCAATATCAATGCGGGATTTGTGAGCAGGCCTGCGCTGGATGATGATGGAAATATTTATATAGGCGGAATGTCGTCTCACGGTGATGTTTTTGATGGATTTCCCATTACCAACACCTTGGTAAATCACCAAACCGGATTGCCTTTGCTGGTTAAGATCAATGCCAACGGCACAACCTCCTGGGTAAGGAATGGTTCTGTAAATGCAGCAACATACGGAGGTGCTGTGGCTGTCAGGGGAAATGAAGTATTGTTTACCGGCTCATACCCGGGCACGTTAGTCTGGCCTAATGAAGACACGGTTTCACATGTACCCAACCAGGGTTATGATATTTTTCTGGCCTTTTTCAATTTACAAACAGGAACACTCAACAAATTAGATACACTGGCTAGTTTGTTTGGTGGACACGAACATCCCGGTGCGCTGGAAGTTGATGCAATGGGCAATATTTACTTAGGCGGTGAATTCGGATCTCATTTTTATGTAGGTGATGATACACTTTTAAGTCATGGTGGCCAGTCAGATTTTTTCATAGCTAAATATGGAATGGGCTGTGAATGTGCAGCTCCCAATCCTTCTTTTAGTTATTCAGCCTCCACAACTGCTCCTGAATTAAGTTTTTTATATACAGGAAGTGCAAATGTTGACAGCCTGCATTGGGATTTTGGTGATGGCCAGGCATCCACTGATTTTAATCCTGTTCATGCCTTTCCAGGCAATGGAAATTACCAGGTTTGCCTGGAAGCATATAACAATTGCGGAGTAAACATTACATGTTCATCGGTTGTGATAAATTGTCCTCCTCCCTTATCCTCATTTAACTATTTCCAGTCAGGCTTCACTGTAAATTTTCAATATTCAGGATCCTCAGCCGACAGTGTGCGATGGAACTTTGGCGATGGACAGGAAATAACTTCGCATAACCCCACTCATATTTATGGAACTAATGGAAACTATACCGTTTGTGCCAGGGCCTACAATCCCTGCGGAAGCGATGTGAGTTGCCAGCTTGTATTGTTGATTGTAAATATTGCAGATATTGATGAACTACCGGTTAATATCTATCCAAATCCCTCAAGTGAGTTTATTTTAATTGATGGATTGAAGCAGCCTGGAACTTATAGAATGAACAATGCTGTTGGAGAAGTTGTTCTGGAAGGATCCATATCACCAGGAAACCACAGAATCATTATCAGCGAACTTCCTGCAGGAATTTATATAATTGAAATAAAGCACGGAAAGAGTTTTGTTAGAAAGAAGGTTCTGGTAAAAAATAGAATTTGAAACACGATACCAGGTTAAAAGAAACAGGAATATAATTATACATTTTCCAAAGGCAACACCACCTCCACCTTGCAACCCTTGCCTGGGTAAGCATGAATTGTAAAACTTCCATTGAGATTTTCGGCCCGCGTTTGCATATTCATCAACCCCATTCCCTTCCTGCTGTTATTTAAATCAAATCCATTTCCATTATCGCAGACCAGCAAATAGATTTTATCGCTTTTACATTCCAGTTTTATCAGCACCGCTGTGGCATCAGCATGTTTGATAATATTATTTAACTGCTCCTGCAAAATGCGATAGATGCACAAATGAACATCCTGTTTTAAAGAATGATCCTCAAGGCCGGAAATTTCAAGGTCAATATTTATTTTTCCTGCAACATTAATTGAATCAACCAGTTCGGAAACTGATTCTTCTAATCGAATTTTTCCGAGGGTAGGACCTGAAAGGCGTTTACTTATGCCGCGGATCTCGTTAATGCAGTTTTGCAAATACTGCGAGGACCTGTTAAGAATTTCATTCTGATCGCCCATTCCATCCCTGATCATTTCATTATGCAGCTTTACGGTGGTGAGAACCTGGTTAATATTATCATGCAACTCCAGCCCAATAAGAGATCGCTCATTTTCCTGTGCCCTGATAACCGCTTCAGTAATGATCTTGTGTTGCTGCCTGGCTTCCTGCTCTCGTGCTGCTTTCTGCATCCTGATTTCGGAATTCAATGCAAGGGAGACAGCAAGATTTTTTTTGCTTCTCACGAAATTTTGATATACCAATAAAATGATCACCAAAGCCATAATGGCAAATCCAATGATTATCCACAAAAAAATCAGGGCTGATTTCTTCTCGCTTTTTAAAATCCTGATCTCCGATTCCTTTTGTAATTCTGTTAACTGCCTGGTAACAGCAGCTTCTGTAAGAAGACGCTGTTCAGCTTCAATAGAATCTTTCAGAGAATAATATATTTTTGAATAATACAGGGCTGAATCTTTGTTTTCTATTTGTTCATAATATAATTCCATTAATCTTAGCCATTCCAATTCAGTCTTTGCATTTTGATCCAGTATTGACCGAGGAACATTCATTAATTGAACATATAGATCCTTATAATTTCCCTGCCTGCGGTAAACTTCCGCCAATTGCAATTTTACCCATTGTGCATTGCCAAATTCATAGCCTTCACGATCGTTCAATGCTATGCTTTTTTTTGAAAGCCATTCGGCCCCTTTTAAATCACCCCTTTCCAGAGAAACAAGTGCCTTATTCCCATAAATCACTCCATGTATCTTATCCATTGTTATGGGACCAAGGGAATCTTTATATCTATTTGAATATGACAAAGCACTATCAAAATGAATCATAGCACTATCAAACCTTTCTAATTTTACATAGCATAAACCCATATTGGCCAAAATCTCCTGTTGCTGAAGGATATTGGGGGTTTTTAAAGGAGAACAATTAGCCTGAAGCGTATACGCTTCCTTAAAATAATCCAGCGATTGGCGATAATTCTGTTGGCGGTATAAAACCATTGCAATACTGTAATTGAAAGGTGTTTTTTCGCAATCACTTAAATAAGCATCTCCCAATTCCCTTGCCCTGAAATAATAATCATTTGCTTTATGATACTGTGATAACCTGTAGGCGATCTGACCGCCAAAAAGCAACAACCCAACATATGTTCTGGGAAATTTAGTTTGAAGTTCATGCAATTCATAAACTGACCTTGCAGAATCAAGCATCCGGGCTGTCTCCTCATTATTTCCAGAAAAAAAATAATGGTAATTGGCAATTAAAGTAAATCTGCCTGCTTTGGTAAATACTTCTTCCTTACCGGATAAATTAACAAGCGAATCAAAATATTGAAGTGCCTTTGTAGTATCCTCTTCCGCGTATAAAATTTTATAAGAAGAGTCTAGTAAATTATTGTTCCAATAACTAATTAGCTCCTGTTCCGCAGGTGATTTCTGGCTGCAGGAACCAAGGATAATGAAAAGAAGAAAACAAGCTTTGGTTTTACTAAACATGCACTGACTTGGAACGAAGGTGTAAAATATAGTTCAAAATTTTTGTATTTATCAAAATTCGACCGAATCAGCGATAATAGCGGCAGTACAGGGTTTTATTCAGAATTACCAGGTTTAGTTTAGCCCTGGAGTTAAATATCTAAACAAAAAAAGAATGCCCATATATTGCATAATTTAATAAGGCGTTATATCTTCACATCACCTTTAACCTTAACCTTATGAGACACTTTAGCGAACGGCTTCAAACCCTGAACGGCAGTTTTACATTTTATTTTAATGGCGACGAACTTTCAGATAACATGTTAATGGTTTCTGTTGCCGACCATTATAAAACCCACATATTTTACCTGCTTAAATTTAATGGCGCCTGGATCATCAGTCCAAAAGAAAACAACCCGAGCTGGATCAACAGCCTTGAAGAAACACTTCAGAAACTGGTGATTGAAAAGTTTATGCAAACGGCGACAGCGGTATAGGGATAGTGAATGGTCAATGGTGAATGGTGAATGGTGAATGGTCAATCACTGCTGTCCGGTAAAAATTCAAAAAGCAAAA
>JAEZCV010000163.1 GCA_023429985.1 Bacteroidota bacterium
AACAACTGTTCAACAACCATTCAACAACTGTTCAACAACCATTCAACAACTGTTCAACCACCATTCAACAACTGTTCAACCACCATTCAACCACCATTCAACATACATCTGCCCCCCGGACTATGTCGCAATGTCCCCTGCCCTGCTTTTTTTGACTTTGTTAGTTTTACCAAAATCATTCATCATGGAAAAACAAACTGCAAGCACACGCACTTCATCATTACTTACATTGTTTGATTATCATACCGGGTTTTTTCCAAAAGTTTTGAAAGGACTGTCGGAAGCGGATATGCATAATCGTTTAAGTACACAGGCCAATCATCCCGCATGGATTGCCGGCGCCCTAGTGCAACAAAGATTTACCATGGCTTCGGAAATGGAACATGATATCAAACAAACCGGAGAAGCGCTTTTTGCAGATTTTAAGGGTATCCAGGAAAATATTCAATATCCTTCAAATGAGGATTATATCCAGGATTGGGAAGCCATCACCAGGGAAGCAAGAAAAGCACTTACAAAAATTGACGATGCCAAACTAGATAGTATATTCGATATGGGTGGAACGAAAATGCCTTACTATGATTTAATTTGTTTTACCATTTACAGGGAAGCCAGTATGATTGGCCAGCTTGCACTTTGGAGAAGATTGCTGGGGCATGAGGCGATGAGGTATGATGGGTGAGTGGTGAGCCTGCCTGCCGGCAGGCAGGTAGTGAGGAGTGAGGGGTGCATAATTAAAAAAATTAAACAATGAAAAGAATATTTCTACTTCTGACTCTAATTTTTTCTTTTGCGGTAAATGCACAAACAAAAGAAAAACCATTTGTTTTAGGAACCACGATTGAGATGTATTCCAAAGAACTGGGAGAGAACAGGGTATTGAATATTTATTTGCCTGAAGGTTATAATGAAAAAGATTCCCTTTCATACCCGGTAATTTATTTACTGGATGGTTCGGCAGATGAAGATTTTATTCATATAGTGGGACTGGTACAATTCAACAGTTTTGAATGGGTGAACCGGGTGCCGAAATCTATTGTTGTAGGCATTGCAACTGTTGACCGAAGGCGAGATTTTAGTTTTCCAACAACTGTAAAAGAAGAAAAAGAAAGGTTCCCGGGTTCCGGCCATTCCCAAAAATTCATTTCTTTTATTGAAAAAGACCTGCAACCTTTTATTGAAAAGAAATATAAGACCAGGCCATCTAAAACTATCATAGGGCAATCTTTTGGAGGATTACTGACTACAGAAATACTATTGAAAAAACCACATCTTTTTCAACATTATATAATTGTAAGTCCGAGTTTATGGTGGGACAATGGCTCACTTTTATCCCAGGACACTGAAATACTTAAGGCGGACTTCAAGCAGGAAACTTCCGTATATATTGCTGTTGGAAAAGAAGGATTAACGCCAACAAAAATTCCCAGGGTTATGGAAGTAGATGCTAATTTACTTGCAGATAAGATCAAGGCAACAAAAAGCAAATCGATCAGGTTGCATTTTGATTACCTGCCTAAGGAGGATCACGCAACCATTATGCATGAGGCAGTGGGGAATGCTTTTGGTTGGTTGTATAAGTAGGAACCTCCACCCCATGTGGCCGGTTTTTTGCAGTATTTTATAAAACCTTTATTATGGATAAGAATAAAAATCGCCGGAATGATGAAATTGACCAGGACAGCCCATTGGCACCTGATCCGGAAACGCTGCATACCACTGACCCACAGGAACACATGGAAGGACCTGTATCCTCATCTATGAAAAATATCAGCAAAACCTTTGAAACGGACGAAAGCAAAAAAGAAGCGGAAGAAAGAAGGGATCATAATATGTAATGGAATCCCCATTGAACCCATACAAAATTGCCACCTATAATGTAAACGGGGTTAATGGAAGATTGCCCGTACTCCTTCGCTGGCTGAAAGAATCCGGACCGGATATCGTATGCCTGCAGGAACTGAAAGCTCCTGAAGAGAAATTCCCACTAAAAGATATTGAAGAAGCAGGTTACGAAGCCATTTGGCATGGGCAAAAAAGCTGGAATGGCGTTGCCATATTATCACGCGTGGGCAGGCCTGAAGAAATTCTGCGTGCCCTGCCGGGAGATTTAACGGATGAACATAGCCGTTATATTGAAGCCAAGGTAAACGGAATCATCATAGCCAGTATTTATTTACCAAATGGAAATCCTGCTCCCGGACCTAAATTTGATTATAAACTCCAATGGTTTGAAAGGCTGCAGCAACATGCTGCTGGTTTAATTAATAATAAAAATCCGGTGATACTTTGTGGTGATTTTAATGTAATGCCTGAAGAACTGGATGTTTATAAACCCGAACGATGGGTGAAAGATGCACTTTTCAGACCAGAAACCCGGGAGGCATTTAAAAAATTAAAGGAACAAGGCTGGACAGATGCCATCAGAAAACTATATCCCGACGATGTTATTTATACATTCTGGGATTATTTCCGTGATGCCTATAAACGTAATGCCGGATTAAGAATTGATCATTTTCTATTAAACAAACCTGCAGAAAAATTACTGCAGGCGGGTGGCGTTGATCATTACGTGCGAGGCTGGGAAAAAACAAGTGATCATGCGCCTGTGTTTGTGATGGTGAACAACCCACCTACCCTGCTCAAAGAATCCATTCTTGCCTCGTGATCGTAAACATGAGAGGCGATCATGATCTCGTTTACATTTGTTTTGCTTAAAAAATTCTGTAATTCTTCTTCAACAGTTTTCGTACTTCCAATGAATGAATAATGCATCATTTGTTGAACACCTGCTCTTTCTCTTTCATTCCAGATATCATCCATATTCTTTACAGGAGGTGGAAGTGGTCGCCTGTCGTTGCGGAACAATCCAAGTGCAAGCTGCTGAAATGAAGTTGAAAGATGCCTGGCTTCTTCATCTGTATCTGCAGCTATAACATTAACACAGGCCATGGCATATGGCTGATCCAGATATTTTGATGGCTTAAATGTTGAACGGTATGCATCCAGGGCTTCCATTAATTGCGCAGGAGCAAAATGAGATGCAAATGCAAATGGCAATCCTAACATAGCGGCCAATTGCGCACTGTAAGTGCTAGAGCCGAGAAGCCAGACAGGAACATGTGTATTTTGTCCGGGTACAGCCCGGATCTTTGCATCATCTTCAGGCTTGCCAAGGTAATTCAACAGTTCAATAACATCATTGGGAAACTGGTTAACATCTGCGTTCATATTTCTGCGCAAGGCATAAGAGGTTAGCGGATCGGTTCCCGGAGCACGTCCCAATCCCAAATCAATTCTACCAGGGAATAAAGTTTCCAGGGTTCCGAATTGTTCAGCAATGATCAATGGTGCATGGTTGGGTAACATCACCCCGCCTGAGCCCACGCGAATGGTTGATGTATTAGCAGCAACAAATCCAATTAGCACTGCGGTTGCCGAAGATGCAACGCTTTCCATATTGTGATGTTCCGCAAACCAGTATCTTTTAAATCCAAGCGCTTCTGCATGTTTTGCATTCTCAAGGCTACGCTGAAATGCGGAAGCCGGTGAAGCATCTCCTTCAACAATGGTTGCCAGGTCGAGAACTGAAAATGGTATGGATGATAATTTTTCCATGATTATAAAAGTTAAATAAAAAATGGGAGAGCCGCGGCTCTCCCCGATAATCCTGCCTGTTATTTTATATGCGTCGTTTTATTTCCATTCTAAATACTAGCTAACATTGTTGGCGATAATTTTTCTTTGAAATGGTGATTCATTGAGATTGCTTCGTCGCTCCTTGCGTCGCTTCTCGCAATGACGAGTCCTGCTCCTTCCGTCGCGCTTCGCAATGACGAGTCCTGCCCCTTGGGTCGCTTCTCGCAATGACCCATATTGCTCCTTGCGTCACTCCTTGCAATGACTGCAGTTAAATTTAAATATGAGAAGGATCAAATTCCTTTTCATTATGAACTTTAAAAACATAGGGTTCTGAGATCATCCTTTCAATAGGTTGTGGTTGTTTTCCTTTCTTAAATTTCATGATAAGTTTATCAAAGATGGCATACATCACCGGCACTACAACCAGCGTAAGGAACAGTGAACTGATTAAACCTCCAATGATAACCCATGCAAGACCATTCTTCCATTCTGCACCTGCCCCTGATGCCAGTGCAATGGGAAGCATACCAATTACCATAGCGATAGTCGTCATGAGTATCGGACGTAATCGTGCATGATTAGCATCGAGTAATGCCTGGTAGGTACTTGCACCTTCAGCCTTTCTCTGGTTTGTAAAATCAACCAGCAAAATGGCGTTCTTGGCAACCAGTCCAATTAACATGATCAATCCTAAAATGGTAAAGAGGTTGAGCGAATTGTTGGTTAATGCCAATGCCAGCAATGCACCAATAATTGATAATGGAATTGAAAACAATACCACAAATGGATATACAAAACTATTGTACAATGCCACCATGATGAGGTAAACCAGGATAATTGCGGCTAGCAAAGCAAATCCAAGTGACCCAAAACCCTCACTCTGGTTTTCCATTTCACCACTCCAGATATAGTCAACACCAACAGGCCTTTTTACCTGGTCGAAAGCAGCCTGCCATTCGGCTGCCACCGTACCTGTTGGACGACCAACAGTTTGTGCCTGAACAGTTACTGAAGTTGCCTTATCTCTTCTTTCCAATTGACCTGGACCAGAACTTTCCTGAATACTGGCAAATTGAGAAAGCCTGATCTGTTGTCCTTTATCATTAATAAATAAAAGATTGCTAACATCTTCAATGTTCTTACGATTGAAACTTCCATAACGGATATTAATATCATACTCATACTCTCCCTGCCTGAACTTTCCATTGGTATTTCCGCTAAATGCCGTTTGCATGGTAGCACCAACTGTTGAAAGAGAGAGCCCCAGTGCAGACATTTTATCCCTGTCAACCTGCACATTTATTTCCGGATTACCGGCTTCCACTGAAAGTTTCATTTCTGTAGCACCTTCAATTCCTTTCAATTTGTTCATGGCTGCTGTGGCAAATACCATTACACTGTCAAGATCAGGGCCCGTAACTACAAGTGCAAGCGGGGCTTGTTCTGCCGAACCAAGAATGCTTACAGGAACGGTTTTCACTTTTGCACCTACAAGAACGGGTTCCAATTCCTGTTTAATTTTAGCGGCATAAATAGAAGATGGATCTTCGCGGTCCTTTTTATCTACCAGTTGCACATTGATCTCCGACTTATAGGCTGTGGCACGGTTGCCACCCATTCCTTCACTTGACTGTCCAACAGTGGCAATCAGCTTGGTAACCTCTTTTTTATTTTTCAGGTAATCTTCCGCTTTTTGTGTCATGGCATTCGTTTGCTCGATGGATGCATCCTTAGGCATTTCTATCTGCACAAGAAATTCACCACGATCGCTTTTTGCAAAGAATTCAGCACCAATATATCCGGCTCCTAATAAATAAAATGAGCTGATTAACAAACCAAATACAAGAGCAAGCGTTGTTTTTTTATGAGCGAGTGACCATTTTAAAATATTTCCTACAAAAGAAGTGAACCTGTTAAGGCCTGTTTCAAAGGCTATAATGATCCTTCCAAATAAAGATTTGTTTGTGATCTTTTCCAGCTTTCCAAACCTGGAGGAAAGCCATGGAACTATGGTAAAAGACGAAAGCAATGAAAATAATGTGGCAATGGAAACGGTTACGGCAAACTGCTTAAGGATGTCGGCTGCAAGTCCGGAACTCAATGCAATGGGAATAAAAACCACTACAATAACAAGTGTTATGGAAGTAACGGTAAAACCAATTTCTTTTGTGGCATCGTAAGCTGCACGAACACGGTTCTTACCCATTTCCATATGCCTGTAAATATTTTCCAGAACAACAATGGCATCATCCACTAAAATTCCTACTACTAGCGATAAGGCAAGCAGCGACATGAGGTTAAGTGTATAGCCCAGGAGATACATTCCAATAAAAGTTGCAATGAGGGATGCCGGAATGGCCACCATTACAATCACGGCATTTCTAATGCTGTGCAGGAAGAATAACATTACAAAAGCAACCAGTATAATGGCAAGTACCAGGTCGAAGATCACAGCGTCGGCTGACTTCAATGTATAAATCGAGCTGTCGTTAGCAACATCCATTTTCAAACCGGATGAAGCATAATCAGCTTCAAGTTTAGTGATAGCTTTTCTTATTTCTTCACTTACCCCAACCGCATTTGCATCAGATTGTTTCAATACCTGTACGGCAATAGCTGATTGCTGGTTAACACGTGCCAGTTTTTCAACATCCTTTTGTGCATCCTGCACATCGGCAACATCTGTCAAACGCACCTGTGCACCTGTTGATGATGTAGCCACCACCAGGTTCCTTAATTCATCAACCGTTTTGTATTTGCCTGCCAAACGAATAAGCACATCCTGCTCCCTTGTTTGAACACTTCCTGTAGGAAAATCGAGGTTGGAAGAGAGAATGGCATTTTGCACCTGTAATAAAGACAAACCATATCCCTGTAAACGACCGGCATCAATACTCACCTGGATCTCTCTTTCCTGTCCGCCTATAAGGTTTATTTGTGCCACACCTTCCACTCTTGACAGGAAAGGAGCAATGCGTTTATCCATCAGGTCGTAGAATGCAGCTTCGTCCATATTAGCCGATGCTGCCATGGTCATGATGGGAAGGTCATCCAGTGAAAATTTATTGAGAGATGGAGGATCCACATCCTCGGGAAGGTCTTTCAAAATTGCATTGATCCTTCGTTGGGCATCATTCAATGCATAGTCAACATCGGTTTCACTATTTAATGTGATAATTACGGAAGAAAGACTTTCAAAGGAACGCGTGTCTAACTTTTTAATATTCTCCATGGAGGATACTGCATCTTCAATTTTCTTTGAAACTGTATTCTCAACTTCGCTCGGAGACGCACCGGGATAAACGGTAGTAACTGAAACTACGGAGGGACTGAATTTTGGCAGCAACTCGTAATTCAGGGATTTATAACTGAAAATTCCTCCAAGTATCAATACTATAAAAAGTACGATCACCAGTGTAGGACGTTTTATAGATACTTCTGCTAATTTCATCGATTGATTTTTTCTTTCTATTTAATAATAGAAACTTTACTTCCTTCAGATAAATTGATTTGGCCACTTGTAATGATGGTGTCGCCTATATTCAAACCCTGAATAATTTCCACCTTCTCGCCAGTAATTCTTCCTGCAATAACATTACGCAAGGCAGCGGTATTTCCTTTTTCAACCACATAAACCTGATTTGTACTTACACTTCCCGCAAAAGCAGTCCGGGGAACAGTAATAACAGGTTCTGAATTTCCGAAACTGAAGATGGCAGTACCATACATGCCGGCTTTTAGCGCATTACCTGTATTGTTGGCAATTTCTATTTCCACAGGAAAATTGAGTGAATTATCTGCTTTAGGTGCAATGAAGGTAATGGTACCACCAAAAGTTCTGTCCGGATAAACACTTGCTTTAACTTCTACCTTATCTCCTGTTTTCAATCTTGCCACCTGGGATTCATCCACGGTTATATTCAGTTTCAGTTTAGAAACATTCACGATCTCGAATAGCTGGGTACCTGGAGCAACAACAGCACCGGGTTCTATATATCTTTTATTTACAATTCCATTGATGGAAGATTTTATGTTGGCATCACTCACACGAATTCTTGCCTGCGCAACACGGGCTTCTGCATTTTCAAGCGCAAGTTTAGCCTGGTCGAGTTGTTGCCGGGTAACGCCACCTGTTTGAAATGCATTTTCATAACGATGTTTATCGCGCAAGGCGTTTTGATATGCTGCCTGGGCAGATTCAAGATCGATATTTAAAACATCGGTTTTTATAATTGCAAGTGTTTGTCCTTTACGAACATAACTTCCTTCATCAACCAAAACCCTTGTAACCCTTCCGGAATTTTCAGCTGCAAAGTTCAATTGCTGTGCAGGAGCAAAATTTCCGTTGGCACTGAAATCCATATTCACAGATTCCTTTTTCACAATAGAAGTACGAACAGCAACATCACCCCCCGACATTTCAGCTACAACAGCAGTTTGGGCGGCATTCTTTTTTTTATTGTTGGCCAGTACGCTGCCAATGAGCACAAATATTCCTGCTGCGATTACGATTGTTATAAAAATCCTGAGGACTTTTTTCTTTCTCATTTAATATGCTTTAGTTGATTAACGATTTTAACTGCCCCTGGCTTTTTATCAATTGAATTTCCGCTACACGGTAATTCAAAAGGGCAGATGAATAATTATTATTGGCTTCTGTAAGCGAAGTTTCCGCGTTCAGAAGATCTGTTAGTGTTGCAAGACCGTTATTATAGTTATTTTGTGTGTTCAGGTAA
>JAEZCV010000183.1 GCA_023429985.1 Bacteroidota bacterium
GTTAATTCATTAAACTGGGAAGCCTTTAAATACAGGTCTTTCAATTCAAGTCTTGAGCCCTGTTTTTCTGCAATCGCAATTCCCTGCTGGATATAATTACCAGCGGCAGGATCCTTTAATTTTAACAGCAGGTCGGCCATACCCATATAGGCATACATTTCGTATTCCGGCGCTTCTTTTTCTTTTGAAAATGCAATGGTTTTTTCAAAAAAAGATTCTGCCTGCTGTACATTATTCATGGCCGCGTAAGCATCCCCTTTTCCCAATATTGCATCCAGAAAAAGAGTATAATCGCTTACCTTTTCACCTACCCGCTCTATTTCTTCATATAATCTTAATGCGTTTTCGGGTTGCTTTAGCTGCATATAAGCCGCTGCCAGGTTGAATTGCGATGCGGCAATGGTAAAATCATCTTTCAACTCTTTTGCTAACTGCAAACCTGCTTCAGCGTATTGCCTGCCTTTTTCACTCTCATTCAGATCCAGAAAAACAGCGGCGAGATTATTGTTGAGTCGCCGCAAAGTACTCCTGTGATTGATTTTTTCAGCATGCTTCTTTGATAGTAAATAATAGTCTGCAGCCTGAACATAGTCAGACAAATAGTGCCACTGGTGGCCCACATTCAAATAGGCCGTAGCAAGTTGAAAGTCGTCGCCAATCTCCTTATACAATTCCAGCGCCTCTTCTGCTGCTCTCAGCGCTTCCCGAAACTGTCCCCGGCGATTCAGCACTACGATATAATTACTGGCAAAAGATGCTACTCCCTTTTTGTAGTCAAGGTCTTCCGCAAGCTGTTTTGCCTTTTTATAATAGTAAATGGCAGAATCTGGCTGATCATATTCAATGGCTCTGCCATAGGCATAGTATAAGAAAACAGCATTGGTATCATTTTCAGCCAGCAAAAGTAGCCTTTGCAGGCTGTCGGTCGCCTGGCCACGGGCATTATTATTCCCGGCAAATACCAACAATAAGATGATAACCCACTTACGCATTTAGTTCCCAGTATGATCTGTTTAATACACAAATAAACGTACAATTCCCTTCAAACCGCCTCCTCTTTTCTAATGATTCTTTACCCTGTAAAATCATCTTTTTTAATGATATGAAAACTATACCAAATATGCAACATTTGTTTACTCAAATTCATCAAATTTTTTTTTGCAATGAGAAAGCTGTTCAGATTATTGATATTCCTTTTTTTGTTTGTGTCTGGCGATATAACTGCTTCTGCACAACAGGTAACGAGGCCCGCACAGTTGGATGCTGAAAAGAAAACTACAACCGAATTGCCCGATCTGGTGGTTACTATAACAAGCATTACATATAGTAATGCAGACAGCGTTTATACCATTGCTTACACAATCCGCAATGATGGAAAAGGCCCGGTTGATATGAGCTCGGTAAAACTGAAAGGGGATGTGTATAACCATACCGGAAACCTGGCTTTTCCCGGATGTGAAACAACCCTTTCCCGGGTAAGGCAAGTTTCAAGGATTTCAAAAAATAATTCCGAAAGTAATATGTTGGAGCCCCGTACATCATACAATGGAAGTTTTACCTGCGATATTCCTTTATATACCTGGCATAGGGACTATAGTTATAAGTTGGAAATAGACCCTGAAAAAACAATTAAAGAGTCCAATAAAAATAACAATACCGCTACCGCATCGATCATCGGGTATCTGGACTTGCCTGATTTAATTATCGAATCTGCAACCTGGACCTGGGGAGATACTAAATATAAAAACGGTGAGCAGGTACAGGATTTCACCGTTAATTTAATGATAAGAAACATGTCATTGGTAGCATCTTCACTGGATGTATATGTAATAGGAAATTTCGGCAATATCGCCAGCTGCGGTGGCTGTGGAAGAGTGGTAAGCGGAGGCATACCCACCAGCCTTAAAATAGGCGCCTGGGGCTATATGACAACTGTAATAGGCTGCGCGATGCCGGTAACTCAGTTGCAAAATCAAACTCACTATGCTATTGCTGTTGATTGTTATAACAGGGTAGCCGAAAAAGATGAAAACAATAATTCTTTAGTAATACCCATTCCACCCAGATAAGCCAGGTAATTGATTATGTGGCCAACAACAATAAAAAATTTACACATGAAAAAAATTAAACTACTGCCGGTATGTTTGCTTTTACTCTTTGCTTTGGCACAGGCTCAGAAAAAACCGGCGCAAAAAAAGGATCAACCATCCATGGAAGAAATGATGAAGCAGCTCCAAAAAGAAATGGAAGCTGATCCTGAAATGAAAAAAGCCATGGAAGAAATGGGCATGATGGACATGCTGAAACAGGTTGAAAAAACAACCAAAGCCCCAGGAGTGAAGAACGTAGATATGAAGGCAGTGGCCGCAGCAGACATCAACAAGATACCCTCCAAACCTTCCACCCTGCCCATACCGCCCACCCCGGCGAGTAAAGAGCAACTGAAAACCTATTTGAAACCCTTTATGCAAAGTACAGATGCTGCCATAAAACCGGAACATAAATCAGCCATAACTGCACATCTAAACAAAGGCAAAGAAACCGGTGTTATCGCCATGGCCTATCTTACACAAAGAGAATTAGATAAAGCTTTATATCTCTTGCTTAATGCTTGTATTGCAAATCCCGATGATTATGCTTCCCTGAATAACCTGGGTGCATTCATGACCATGAGTGGCTATGCCCACAAATCATTGCCGATACTGCAGTATATGCAAAAACAATTTCCCAAAAGTCCTACCCTACTCAACAATCTCGGGCAGGCATGGCTCAGCCTTGGCTACCTTGACAAAGCTGAAAAGTTTTTAATAGATGCGCTTAAAGAAGACAAAAAACAAACACAGGCAACTTATTCACTAGCCGTCGTGGCCAAACATCAGGGCAATAAAACCAAGTGTATTGACTATGTAAAACAAACCATTGAAAACGGTGGTAGCACACCAGATGCCCTAGGCATGCTGGCTTCAGAAGCCCAGGAAACTGACTTTGCAAAATTGCTAAGGCCAGGGTATGAACGCTATTATAAAAAAGACCACGCCATTACCAAACGTTTTCGGCTTCCACCGGTACCAGCTTCATATGCTGAAGCACTTACCACTTACGTAGAGGTGGAAACCTTTTTTCAAAATATGGATGAAACCACGAATGAAGCCCAGGTTAGGGGACAGGAAATGTCGCAAGCTTTGCAGCAACAACGGCTGCAAATACAACAATCCCAAAATAATGAGCTGATCGCCATGATGAAAAACCCCGGAGATATCGGCGCTTTACAAAAACATTACCTCAAATACAACCATCCCCTGCATGCACAGGCACATTTCATGTTATCCTCTATCTACAACCCTGCATTTAGTACTTCTTATCCCGCTCGCATGCAACGGGAAGAAGAAAAGCTGGCTGACGGTGAAAAGAAGCTGCTCAAATCGCTGGAAGGATTACAAAAGCAAAGGAGTGCCCTGCTAAAAGAAGCCGGCAAACTGGAAGGTGGTGAAGGCCGTGGTGAAGAAGAAGAACAAATTCAAAGATTATTTGACCAGGCCTGTGAAATTCAACGAGATTATGAATCGCAATTTCTCTCAGGAAAAGCTACCCTGGCCAATCAATATGTCCATAACATGGAAGACCTGCTTAACCAGAAATTACAAGAAGAAATATTTTGGTTGCTGATAAGAGGCTACCCCGCCGATCCTACTGCTTCGGTGTATATTGCCTATACCTCTTATTTAAGCGGTATTAACGGGTTGAAAAAAGTCTATCCTCACGTTTTTGAACTTACACCGCCCTGCGGAGAAAAGGGAGCGGATTATATTGACATTGATCGAAAACTTCAACAATGGGAAGCCGACCATTGCCAGGTAAGTTGGGGGTTTGATGTGAAAGTATTTAAAGGGAAACTTGATTGCAGCGGTATGAAGATGCAGGTAAACTATGGCTTCGCCAGTGTGGAATATGGCCAAACACAAGACCCGGCCACCTGGGAAACAAGCTCACATACCATTTCAACCGAAGTAGGCGCCAAAAAAGAATTTGAAGTGGGTAAAACCTTAACAGGCGAAGTGGGAGGATCAGTAAAAACTACTGTTACCATAGACAAAGGCGGTAATATATCCGAAATAACAGTTGGAGGATCAGTTGGTGCGGGCATCAGCGGCCCTGTAGGAAGTGCCCGCGTAGAACTAGGCAGTGCGGAAGTAAGTCTGAGCAGTGGCTTCAACTCTTCCGGTCCTTCTGTAAACCCACTCAGCACCAGTTTTTTAAGGGGTAAGTAAACCAGGAAAATTATTTGTTATGAAATTTCTGTTCTTTTTAGCATTGTCTTTGTTCTGTGGTGCTATGTATGCCCAGCAAAACTTAAATAACGACTGCGACCAGGAAGCGTTAAAAAACCTACCCGGCAAATGGACGCCTCAAGGCTTTGATGAAGTAGAGAATAATATGAGAAAACCTACTGCGGCAGAAGCTGCAGCTGCAAAAAAGATTTTCAACCAGATAGGAAAATTGTTCCAGGAAAAATACAAACCCATGGGGGTAGATGTCAATCACTACTTAACGCACAATATTTCCCCGGAAGGAAAAGCCTATAGCAACTGGTATATCTATACCCTCAGCAATTCGAGGTTTATTTGCGTGAATGGTAAAAAAACTACAAACAGTGAAGCGGTTAGCTCGGCTGTGCATATCAACCCCGAAGGTTCGTTGAGTGTTAAATTCAGAGAGATGCCGGTTTATGATGAGAGCAGCCGTAAAGTAAGCTCAGAAGCCAGCGGCAGTTTTGGATTTTATGCTTTAACCGAAAGGGAGTGTAAGAATGGAAATCTTCCAGACCTTTCAAACGGGTATTATGTTGTAGAAACTAGTAGGGACTATAATGTGTGGGTCACCCAGGATGGCAAACTGCCCTACCGCTATGTAAGTCGTAAGGAATTTATAGAAAAGCAGGTGAAACTTTTGGAAGCACAACGAAAAGAAAGACACCCGGGAGATAGCAAAGAATTATTGACCGCGTTTTTTGATAAACCATTGAAAGCTTACAAACTGGATTTGAAAAAAGACGAGGAATGGCTCCGTGAAATTTCTATCGTGAGACAGGAAGTGGTGAAAGACCCCGTCACCAATGCTTTCCAGTATTCCAGATTTGGATTTACTACACTGAACGATCCGGCAATGTCTGTACCCATTATGCCAAACCCGGGTTATTACAACAAAAATCTACCCAAATGGGCACCTCAGTTTATAGTGATAAATGTAGGTCGTATCGATGGATTCATAGGACAGAACATCCGCAAAGTTGTGGATGAAAACATTGAATATTTTAAAAGCCTTCTCGTAAACAATTAGCATGAACGCTTATGACTAAAAATATATTTCTGCCGGTATTTTTCCTATCACTTTCCACACTGGTGAGTTGTGCAATGGGAGTGGCGGACGAACAGCAAACAGGAAATGCAGTATCATCTTCCGGCACAAAGGATCATAAACCGGCGGTCAGTTTAACAGGAAGCTGGCAGGCTTCCTCGGCTGAGATTTATGTATTTCATACTGATGGACGATTTAATCATTTCAGCACCTCAAGCAAAACGGAAGGTCGGTACAGGGCATCCGACAGCAAAATATATTTTACCAATATTATTTATGAAAAAGGTGAAACATGGGAAAATCAATACCCCGATGCAGTATATGAATATGAAATGGGAAAAGACAATGAAGGTGATTTTCTTAAAATTGCCAATTTTCTCTACGGTGTTACCATTGTGGACAACCGTACGGCTTATACATTTAGAAAATCAAAACCAAAGAATGACATAGATGAAACACCTGCCACAGCCAAAACCGGCAACCCTTTTCAACTGAAAATTTATCATGGATTTGATTTTTCCACCAGGCAGGTGGTCCGGTACAATGAAACGACACCGGCTGATCTGAAGTTTTTTCAGCAAACACGCAATGTGGGCGTCTATGCCTATCTCAGGGCTGATAAGATCAAAGAATTCGAGAGTCCACCTGACAGCATTTCGGCGGCGGAGATAAACGATTGGAAAGATTATATAATGGGCCCCAAATTAAACCGGTATTATGTGATTCGTGCAAAGGATGGACGCCACTATTTACTACATCTTATCAAATATGAGAACCAGGGAAAAGCTGCATCCTACTGGCTGCTAAACTTTGACTGGAAAGAAATCACAGTAAATAATCCCCGTGATTCGGGTGTATCTTCTGCTAAGAACACCCAGTGCCAGCTATCAGGTTCATGGGGATATTTCGGAGACAAATCACTGCCGGAAGTTTACATTTTCAACAAGGACGGTTTATTTGTACATTATAGCTTCCCAAGTGGGCCTCACAGTTTATCCTAATTGAATTGGCAGGCGCCGAAAGGGAATACGTAAAGGTATACGCCAAATCATTGAAAATTTTGTTGAATTCTTTAAAAGCCTTTTGGTAAACAAATGAAAAATTTTATCTTCTTATTGTTCATTGTATCCAGTAGTATAACTGTTACCGCACAGGCATCGAATGATAGCGGCTGTGACCCCGAGAAAATTAAAACTGCTCCTGGTCGCTGGGTCACCTACGCTGATCAGAATACCCGTGGCCTTACCCCGGCAGAGCTTTCTGCCGAACGGAAAATAATTGCTTCCATACACCAGGTATTCAAGGATAATTATACACCCATTGGTGTTACTGCCAGCTATAGTGCCAATTACGATATCAACAATATAGATACCCGGCACCCCAATCGCTTCGGTCATCCTTATTACTACCTGATGATGAATTTTCCTAACTACTGCAAAAATGGAAAGTTGCAGAAAGAAGATCACTCGAATGCCACCCTGGTCATCGATATCAATACAGCGCCTTATTATGATACGATAGTTATTTTAGACAGGAATGGTGAAGTAAACAGCAATGCACATATCGGATACCACACGCTTAGCAGGGATTATTTCCCCTTTGGCAAATTGCCCGACCTGTCGAATGGATCGTATGCCTTTGGTGGTCCTGATGCCCGGTTTACTTCTAATTATTTGTGGTGGATTACAGGAAAAGGAAAAGAACTGCCATTTCAATATGTAACCCGAAAAGAATTTTTACTAAAACAAATAGCTGTACAACAGGCCTATATTAACGATGCTAAAAGAATAAGGGACAATAAAGAAACACAGAATATTTATAAACAATCCAATCAGTTGGATTATTTCCTTAATGCACATAACAAACAGATAGAAACTCTGGAAAAAACACGGGCAGCATACCAGGAAGAGTTAAATAAAAAAGATAAATGGCTGAATGAATCGGCAGTAATAAAAAGTCAATATAAAGATGGAATAACCCGTTTTGTTTTTACAACACTCAAAGACCAGGAGTG
>JAEZCV010000008.1 GCA_023429985.1 Bacteroidota bacterium
ATTGTATACCCCCCGGCTTCTTCGTATTCATGCAATTTTTCGCTATAGGCCAGCAAGAGTTCTTCCGACTCATTTTTTTCAAGTTCAGCCGTTATTTGTTCCAGTTCTTTTTCAATTTTCTTTGCCTGGTCAAAAGCATGCATGGCAACTTCCAGTATAGATTCGGAAGTTTCAAAACTTAAAAGATCCTGGTGCAGGTAACCAATGGTGGTATTGCGCCCTCTTTCCACAGTTCCAGCGGATGGGGAATACTGTCCGGCAAATAACTTCAGTAAAGTAGATTTTCCTGTTCCATTATAACCAATCAACCCAATTCTTTCATAGGGATGAATGTGCCAGGTTGCGTCCTGCACAATAGTTCTTGCACCAAATTCGAAAGTAACATTTTGAAGTCCTGCCAGCATAAGTGCGCAAAGATAAAAAAGGATAGGGTGGGTGGATGATTTAAAATAATATATTGAAAAATTAACAATTGCTTTGGCCTTCGGCAATTCTCTGACTTGATTTAAATGTGAAGAGGGAATAAAGGTTCTTTATTTTTGTTTGAAATTTTTAAATATGCGTTTTCTATCTACCTGTTTCTTATTATTCCTGATTTCCTGCAATGGAAGCGGTGATACCAATGAGCCAAAGGATGTAACTAAAAGCAGGCATGATGAAGCTTTTAACCAGTCGGTAAGAAACAGCCTGGATGCTTATTATGCATTAACAGAAGCTTTTGTGAACTACGATTCTGTAAATATTCCAAAGCTGGCGGCCGATTTACAACAAAAGATTTCGTTATTAAAACCAGATGAAGAGGATTCCACTACGGCCAATTATATAGCTCGCAGCCAGCGACATGCAGCTTTTATTACCGAGGATCACATCCTGGACGAAAAAAGACGTTCGCTTCATGCGCTGTCCGAAAGCATGTTCAATTACCTTGAAGCTGTAAAATACGATAAAGAGAAGCTTTATTTCCAGGAATGCCCTATGGCCTTTAACGATACCGAATCAGGCTATTGGCTTTCCGGTGCAGATTCTATCAGGAATCCTTACCTCGGACTTTACCATCCAAAATATGGAAAGGGCATGTTGAAATGTGGTGATAATAAAAGTGTAATTAATCATATTGATTCCGAATAATGATCCATTTGATGCGGGCCGGACTTGTGTTGATCTTTTTGATGTTTTTCCAGAATGGATTTTCACAGCAGCAATTTACTATCAGTGGTTATATACGTGATACGTTAACCGGTGAAACAATTATTGGCGCCACTGTTTCTGCAAGCGGAAGGTCGGTTAACAGCAACCAATATGGATTCTATTCACTTACCCTTGATTCCGGCGTACACAATGTAATGGTATCGCACGTGTCTTACCAGGTTTATTCTTTCCCGCTTGAACTTAATGCAAACCAAACACTCAACCTTTTTCTTTATTCCAAATCGGCAGCTTTAAATGAGGTGATCATTTTCAGCAGGAGGAGAGATGGAAATGTGCGCAGTGCACAAATGGGCAAGATCGACCTTACCATGACACAGGTGCGTACCGTGCCTGCTTTTTTGGGGGAGGTAGATATTTTAAAAACCATTCAGCTGTTACCCGGGGTACAGTCGGCAGGGGAAGGAAATTCCGGCTTCTATGTAAGGGGAGGAGGGCCCGATCAAAACCTTATTATGCTGGATGATGCAGTGGTTTATAATTCAGGCCATTTATTTGGGTTTTTCTCTGTTTTTAATTCTGATGCTATTAAAAACACTTCGATCATTAAAGGAGGTATGCCGGCGCAATATGGTGGCAGGCTTTCATCGGTATTGGATGTTACCATGAAAGATGGAAATTCAAATAAGTTCCAGGGAGAAGGAGGAATTGGTCTCATCGCGTCCAGGATCTCTTTGCAAGGACCGATTGTAAAGGATAAAGCTTCTTTCATGATCGCTGCCCGACGAACCTATATAGATGCTTTGGTGAAACCATTCATCAGCAAGGAAAGTAATTTTTATGGATCGGGATATTATTTCTACGACCTGAATGTAAAAGTGAATTACCGCATATCGGAAAATGACAAATTATTTTTGAGTGGATATTTTGGTCGCGATGTTTTTACTTTTCGCAACAGTGAACTATCATTTAAAGCAAACATTCCATGGGGAAATTCAACGGGAACCTTAAGGTGGAACCATGTGTTCAGCCAGAAACTTTTTGCCAATACTACACTTGTTTATAACGATTATAATTTCACTTTTGGTGCAGCTCAAAACGATTTTGAAATAAACCTGGCTTCCGGTATCCGGGATGTTAGTTTAAAATCGGATTTTGATTTTTATCCATCATCTAAACATAAGATCAAATTCGGTCTCCTTTCCACCTACCATAAATTCATTCCCAATGTTACTTCAGGCAGGCAGGATTCTGTAGTATTTGCACCCAGCAATGATGGAGAAAAATATGCACTTGAAAATGCACTGTATGTGCAGGACGACTGGGAATTAAGCAATCGCTTTACAGTCAACTATGGTTTAAGATATAGCAGTTTCACTCAATTGGGACCTTATACCAAATATGAAAAAGATGAAGATCTAAATAAGTTGGACAGCACGTATTACGGCCGCTTCAATACTGTAAAATATTATGGAGGACTGGAACCAAGGATCACCATGCGCTATGCCGTGTACCCCAATACATCTGTGAAAGGATCGGTTACCCGCAACCTTCAGTTTATTCACCTGGTATCCAATGCAGGAACTACACTGCCCACAGATCTTTGGGTACCCAGTACTTTCAGGGTAGAACCGCAGATAAGCATGCAATATGCTGCCGGTGTTTTTAAAAACTTTAATGATAATTCAATAGAAACATCGGTTGAGGTTTATTATAAGGATATGCAGAACCAGATCGAGTATAAGGAAGGTTATACACCATCGCTGCGCGATCCTGAAGAAGAATTTGTATTTGGAAAGGGATGGAGTTATGGTGCCGAATTCTTTGTAAATAAAACCAGGGGAAAATTGACCGGCTGGGTGGGCTATACTTTATCCTGGACATGGAGAAAATTTGCCGGGCTGAATGAAGGCAAAAAATTCCCTGCCAAATACGACAGGCGTCACGACCTTTCTGTTGTTGCCGCTTACGATCTGAATGATAAATGGAAGCTGGGTGCCGTTTTTGTGTATGCTACCGGCAATGCCACATCATTACCTGAAAGATTTTACATTATGAATGGTGTGCTCACCCAGGAATACAGCGCCATTAATCAATACAGGCTTGATCCTTATCATCGCATGGATCTTTCGGCCACGTATACTCCAAAACCTAAAAAAGAAAGAAGGATCAAAAGCTCGTGGGTATTTGCGGTTTATAATGTTTACAACAGGCATAATCCTTATTTTATTTACTTCGCACAGTCGGGAAGCCCCGTTGCAGGTAATTTAAATATCCAGGCCAAGCAGGTTTCTTTATTCCCGGTATTGCCTTCGGTAACGTGGAATTTCAGGTTTTAGAGTGAGAAGGTTTATGTTTTGCCGCAGGAAGGTTTAGTCGTTTAGTCGTTTAGTCGTTTAGTTGTTTAGCGTCTGATTCACGGGGTCGTAAATAATGCGGACCATAGCGCTCTTCTCTTTGTCGGATTTAAGAAATAAACGGTATTTTTTATTTCCTGCAGTAACTATCAGCATAGCAGTATTGGGAGGAATGCGTCCGAGGTTTTCAGCTATCATGGTAAGTTCCTGTTCGGGTGTATCAGCACTTACATTTATTTCTAAATTGATGGCCTGCAATCCCAGCCGCTGGTTAGAAACCAGAACTTTATCGTCGAGTTTTATTGTAATGGAATCGCCATCAATTTCGGCATTATCATAAAACTGCAGTTTCAGTTGGCCTGAGTCAACTCTAATTTCCTGGATATGATCAAATGCAGATTGCTTTACTCTAAGTAACTCAATTTTTCCGGGTGTACAGGCAGCACTTCCATTATGAACGGTTCCTCCCCAGTCGCCACTTAGTTTTTCAACATTGCCTTCGCGGCTGTAAGTAAGTGTAAAATACCTGATACAGGGCGTGCAATCTTTAGGAATATGCCAGGTAAGAATTTTTCCTTCCCGGATATTTAAAACTTTTGTAGCAGCATTGTAAATGCCTTCATATTGTTTTCTTACATAATTCAGGTGATCGGAGTAGTGATAACAATACCCAAAGGCTTTATTGTTTTCCAGGTTTAACTGCAATTCAACATTATAGGTTTCAAAACAACCGCCCGATAACTGGGTAAGTGTTCCTTTCCAGAATCCATTGATCTGTTGGGATGCGCTTTGAAAGAAAAAGCCGAGAGACAGGAGTAAGCAAAAGCATTTCAGTTTCACCATTGAAAACTAAACCATCTGTGGTTTTTGCACATTGAAATAGTATAAGTGGTTCAATCCGATGATTTCTGATAGCGAAAACGAACCATACCGTTTTTTTGTTCGGTAGAAGTAATGCCTAACTGGTGCTTTTTATTACCATCTTCCACTATCATCAAAGCAGTATTAGGTGGAATACGACCCATATTTTCGGCAACCATAACCAGTGTTTGCTCTGCAAAATCTTCTTCTAGATAAATGGTATATTCAATTGCTTTAGTGGTGAGACGCTGGTTAGCTAAAACCAGGGCACCATTGAGGTAAAGACTAACGGTATCACCATCAATTTCGCCGTTGTCGTACAATTTTACCTTAATAACAGGGTTATTTACAACAAGGGTTTGAACAAGGTCATTTTTTCGTGACCGGGTAATTTCAGGCTCTTTGATCTTAATTTCTTTGGGCTTTTCAACAATTACCGGCTGGGGCTTGCGAATATTTTCGGAAGAATCTGTTTTTTCTGTCACCGGCTTTTTAGGTTGCACAGCAGGCTTGGAAGGTTTTTTTTCTACAGTTGTATTTTTGGGAGGTGCTGTTTGCTTTTTAGGTGTATCAACCGGACGTAAAAATGGTTCAACGTAAAAATCAGATGTAGGAACTTTTCTCAGGAAAACCGTTCCCATACCACAATCACCCCATTTTCCATTATTTGCCGGGTTTTTCCTGTCCTCTGTTTTTCCAACATATCTTCCTTCCAAAAATTCTTCCTTTCCCGACCTTACATAGGTGAATTTATAGTTCATCAGGCAGGTAGATCCGCCACCCAGGTTTCTAACTTCCACTGTTCTTAATTCCTGGATGCTGAAAGCCCCGTTCTTTTTTACAAAATTTCCGGTCATTGTGGCCTTGCCATAAAAGCGGCTGTCGAGATAGGAATAAGAAACCCCTCTGACCGTCTGGCTTTTGGATTGTGTTACCTGGAATTCGAGTTTATACTGGTCGCCATATTCTGTTATGAAGTATCCACGCCAGATTCCTGTAAGATCCTGCGCCTGCAGGCAAACAGGCAGTATAAAAGCAAGGAGCATGAAGAATTTAACCGTCAATATTTTCATCGCAACCTGCAAATTAATTATTAAGGCTTTTTCAAAACCATTAATGAAGCGATTGATTTGTTAATTTTGCCGCTCTTTATGAGTGAGAATATAAATATAAGTTTACCTGATGGGGCTGTGAAAACTTTTCCCAAGGGCAGTACAGCACTGGAAATAGCTAAATCAATTTCCGAAGGACTGGCAAGAAAAGTAATTGCAGCCGAAGTGAATGAAGAAGTGTGGGATGCAACAAGGCCCATTTCATCAGATGCCTCTCTGAAATTGCTTACATGGGATGACAAGGGAGGTAAAAGTACATTCTGGCATTCTTCCGCGCATTTAATGGCTGAAGCTATTGAATCTATGTTCCCTGGTGTAAAATTCTGGGTAGGTCCACCTGTAGATAATGGATTTTATTACGATGTTGACCTGGGAGATTATACCATTACTGAAGAAGACCTGCGTAAGCTGGAAGTTAAAATGAATGAGCTGGCAAAGAAGAACAATCCTTATGTGCGTAAGGAAATTTCCAAAGCCGAAGCCATTCAGTATTTTAATGAAAAGGGAGATGAGTATAAACTCGATCTGTTGGCAGGATTGGAAGATGGAACCATAAGTTTTTATACGCAGGGTGGTTTTACAGATCTTTGCCGCGGTCCACATATCCCGGCAACGGGAATTATCAAAGCCATTAAACTTACCAATATCGCGGGTGCTTACTGGAAGGGCGATCAGAATAATAAACAGCTCACCAGGATCTATGGCGTAACCTTTCCTTCGCAAAAACAATTGGATGAATACCTGGCGCTTGTTGAAGAAGCAAAGAAAAGAGACCATCGCAAGCTGGGAAAAGAACTAAGCATCTATACCATGGATGATGATGTGGGCCAGGGACTGATCATGTGGCTGCCCAACGGTACCATAATTATTGAAGAACTGGAAAAGCTGGCGAAAGAAACCGAAGCAGCAGCAGGATATAAAAGAGTGGTTACACCGCATATTGCTAAAGAGAATATGTATCTCACCAGCGGGCACCTTCCTTATTATGCCGACAGCATGTATCCACCCATGGAACTGGAAGGAGAGAAGTACTACCTGCGATCCATGAATTGCCCGCATCACCATAAAATATTTGCGGCCGAACCAAAGAGTTACCGCGACCTTCCTTATCGCATTGCAGAATACGGAACCGTTTATCGTTATGAGCAAAGCGGAGAATTGTTTGGACTGATGCGCGTGCGTTGCCTGCATATGAACGATGCGCATATTTATTGCACCAAGGAACAGTTCAACGATGAATTCAGGGCGGTGAATGATATGTACCTTAAATATTTTAAAATATTCGGGATAGATAAATACGTAATGCGGCTTTCTTTACACTCACCCGATAAACTCGGCATTAAATATGTGAACGAACCGGAGTTGTGGAAGGAAACCGAAACCATGGTGCGCAATGTGCTGAAAGAATCTAACATTCCATTTGTTGAAGTGCAGGACGAAGCAGCCTTTTACGGACCTAAAATAGATGTGCAGATTTATAGTGTGATTGGAAGAGAGTTTACCCTGGCCACCAACCAGGTAGATTTTTCCCAGGGAAGAAGTTTTAAACTGCATTATACAACGGCAGATAATAATTCAGATACACCTTTGATCATTCACAGGGCACCTTTAGGTACACATGAAAGATTTATCGGTTTCTTACTGGAGCATTATGCAGGTAAATTACCGGTTTGGCTGGCACCTGTCCAGGTAAAGATTTTGCCTATCAGCGATAAATTTATGGAGCATGCAAAATCTGTTCTTGATGAATTAAAAAAAGCAGATATTCGTGCGGAGATTGATGACAGGCAGGAAAAGATCGGGCGAAAAATAAGAGATACAGAAATGCTGAAAGTACCTTACATGCTGGTGATTGGTGAAAAAGAAGTGAATGAAGCAAAAGTATCGGTACGCAGGCAGGGAAAAGGCGATCTGGGTGCAATAGATGTTAAGCAGTTCCTGGCCGATGTTAAAGCCGAAGTGCTGGAAAGAAGATCAGATTAAACGACAGATTTCTAAATAAAACAAAACAAAAATCCAATTAAGCTGTTTGTCGGCAGCTTCTGGAAACAAAATTTATGGCATTACCAAACAAAGGAGGGTTCAGACCAGGCGGGTTCCGGGGAAGATTTGCACCCCGTAAAGAAGCAGAACACCGCATTAACCATCACATCAGGGTTCCCCAGGTCAGGTTAGTAGGAGACAATGTAACCGTGGGTGTATATTCTACACAGGAGGCAATGAAGATTGCCCAGGACCAGGCATTGGACCTGGTTGAGATATCACCACAGGCCGATCCTCCCGTATGTAAGGTGATTGATTATAATAAATTCCTTTACGATAAGAAGAAGAAGGAAAAGGAAATGAAGGCCAAGGCGAAGACCACCGAAATGAAGGAAATTCGCTTTACGCCCAATACCGACGATCACGATTTTGATTTTAAATCAAAACATGCCGAAAGCTTTCTTAAAGAAGGTAATAAAGTAAAGGCCTATGTTCAGTTCAAGGGCCGCGCCATTATGTTTAAGGACAGGGGTGAGTTGCTGTTGCTGAAATTTGCCGACAGGCTGAAGGAAGTTGGCCAGTTGGAAAGCATGCCCAAACTGGAAGGTAAAAGAATGCTGGCGATCTTTACGCCCCGAACAAGTAAAAAAACCAAGGCTGAAAAAGCCCAGGAATAAAAGCAGTTCCGCAGAAATGCGGAACTTTTTTTTACAGTTTGTGGTTGACTGTTCTAAGACAAACCCAACAATTGAAAGAAGGCCTTAAATAAGCCCAGCAGTTATATATGGCTTATTTATCGTATCTTTCTGGTTCAACTTATTGCCTCATATTGTTTTGAGTTCCAAATAACATGGTCGATCATAAGGAACGACTTTATTGTTTCTCCCTCAATTTAGACTGATAGGTTCTCACAAATAAAAAGAACCATATGCAGCATTCAGATACAAAAACCGATATTAAATTCCTGCTCTTTCAACTCAGGGAAAAAGAAAACATTTTTAAAGTGGGAATGCAAACGGAAAAGGAGTTTGACGAAATGAAGAAGTTATTTCTCGAAATTAAGCAGTTAAAAGCCCAGATAGCAGCACTTAAAAAAAGGGATAATTAGTAGATTCAAAATCTATTAATTTTAGTGTTTCCGCTTTGATAAGTAATTTATGAATATTGAAATCATTAGGGAATATTGCCAGGGATTAATTGCGGCTACTGAAGATATAAAATGGGGAAATGACCTTGTATTCTCCGTTGGCAGTAAAATGTTTTGTGTAATTGGACTCGATGCTCCCCTTGGATTTTCTTTTAAAGTGGATGATGAAGAATTTGAACACCTGGTCAGTCAACCGGGCATCATTCCCGCTCCTTATATGGCAAGGGCTAAATGGATCAGGGTAGGCGAAGAGGCCAATATGCCGGCAAAGGAATGGAAAGAAAGAATTCTGCACAGCTATGAACTGGTGAAAGCAAAGCTCACCAAAAAACTAAAGGTTGAACTAGGCCTTTATTAACCTGATCTTTTCCGGCAAAATATATTCTACAGGCAAAAAGAGCACTAATTCATCCTCAATGGATTTATCAACCTCCATAATGCCGTTTTCTGGCATTAATTGATAAGCCTTATAATCTTTTGCTTTCATCAATACATATATTTCGTTAACAGTGTTATTAAATCGCGTCAGCAGTTCCTGGCAAACCTCAGCAAAAATAATGGGCCGGTGCATGGCAATGGTATTTTGCATTCCCATTAAAGCCTGAACTTCGGCGCCTTCAATATCCATTTTAATGATGTCTATCTTATCAATTTCTTCCTTTCTAACAAATTCATCAAGAGTGGTAAGCTGTATGGTTTCAACACTACCTGAAAAGTTCCCGGCCCTTGTCAGTCCGGACATACCTGTATTGTCAGCATTCGAAATATAAAAAGATGATTCTGTTGTTAAAGAACTGATTCCCATATTAATAGGAATTATATTTGAAATTTTATTCAGGGTGATGTTTTCCTTCAATTCTTTGTAACTGAGTGGTGATGGTTCGAAGGAATATACCCTGCCCGACAGGATTTTGGGAGAAGCAATTAATGAATAATACCCGGCATTAGCCCCGATATCGGCCACGGTCATACCTGGTTTTAAAAAACTTTCAAAACATAAAACCTGGTCCTTTTCGTAATAACCATACCAGAAGATCTGTCGTTGAATATGCTCCTGCGGGTGCAGTTTCATCTTTAATCCGTTATGAAGCGTTTTTATGAATGCCTTGCTTTGGTTTCCCGTCATCTTCAGCAAACGCATGAAATATTTCAATCCGGGTTTGGGAAAAGAAAACCGGGTGCTGTACCAATTGATGAAAGAATAAAAAAGCTGGCCCATTCAGGTAAAAATAATATGCAAACCAATGGCTACCGGTTTATTTTTCAAAATCCTAAAATCAAAACAAATCTTTTTACACAGCCTGAAGGTTGCTTTTCCTCAGTTCTAATACTTTACCTTTGCACCCGCCTTTAGCAGGCATTCTGCCAGAAGACGGCAGTTCAAGAACTGGAAAATTTATGAAGAACATCCGCAATTTCTGCATCATTGCACATATCGATCATGGAAAAAGCACACTGGCCGACCGCCTGCTGCAGGTAACCAACACCATAAGCGAAAGGGAAATGATGGACCAGGTGCTGGATGATATGGACCTGGAAAGGGAAAAAGGTATTACCATTAAAAGTCACGCTATCCAGATCAACTACAAACAGGGTGGTGAAGAATACACGCTTAACCTTATTGACACGCCGGGCCACGTAGATTTCAGCTACGAGGTAAGCAGGGCGCTGGCCGCCTGCGAAGGTGCATTGTTGCTGGTAGATGCCACCCAGGGCATACAGGCACAAACCATTTCCAATTTATACCTGGCCATAGATAACGACCTGGAGATCATTCCTGTTATCAATAAAATTGATATGGACGGAGCCATGATCGAGGAGGTGGAAGACCAGATCATAGAACTTATTGGATGTAAAAAAGAAGATATTCTGCATGCCAGCGGAAGAACAGGCATTGGTGTGGATGCCATTTTGGAAGCCATTGTAAAAAGAATTCCTGCCCCCAAAGGAAATCCGGACGATCCTTTGCAAGCCCTGATCTTCGACAGTGTTTTTAACAGTTTCAGGGGAATCATTGTTTATTTCAGGATCCTGAATGGCACTTTAAGAAAGGGTGATAAAGTAAAATTCGTTTCAACCGGCCAGGTTTATGAAGCCGATGAAGTGGGTATATTAAGACTTGGACTGGAACCTAAAAAGATAGTGAACACGGGTGATGTAGGTTATATCATTACAGGTATCAAAAACGCCAAGGAAGTAAAAGTGGGCGATACTATCACCAATGCGCTTTTACCCACCCAGGAAATGATCAAGGGTTTCCAGGAAGTGAAGCCCATGGTGTTTGCCGGTATATTCCCTGTGAATACCGATGAGTTTGAAGAACTCAGGGATTGTATGGACAAGCTCCAACTCAATGATGCATCACTCACTTTTGAACTGGAAACTTCCCAGGCCCTTGGTTTTGGATTCCGTTGCGGGTTTTTAGGCATGCTCCATATGGAGATCATACAGGAAAGGCTGGAAAGGGAGTTCAAGCAAACGGTAATTACAACCGTTCCCAACGTTAGCTTTATTGCCTATACCACCAAAGGCGAAAAAATTATTGTAAATAACCCCTCCCAGATGCCCGACCCGGTTAAGATCGACCGTATTGAAGAGCCTTATATCAAGGCCCAGATCATTACCAAGCCAGAATATATAGGTAATATCATGACCTTATGCCTGGGTAAACGTGGCATACTTATCAATCAAAGTTATCTCACGCCTACAAGGGTAGAGCTGGCTTTTGAAATGCCCCTGACCGAGATCGTATTTGATTTTTACGATAAATTGAAATCCCAGACCAGGGGTTATGCTTCCTTTGATTACAATCCAATTGGATACCGCGATGCAGATATCGTAAAAATGGATATCCTGTTGAACGGTGATAAGGTAGATGCCCTCAGCGCCCTGATCCACCGGGGCAAAGGCCAGGAGTTTGGAAGAAAACTCTGCGAAAAACTGAAAGAACTGGTTCCCCGCCAGCAATTCCAGATCGCCATCCAGGCAGCCATTGGCGCCAAGATCATGGCCCGCGAAACCATTTCGGCCATGCGTAAGGACGTAACCGCCAAATGTTATGGAGGTGATATCAGCCGTAAAAGAAAATTATTGGAAAAGCAGAAGGAAGGTAAGAAGCGTATGCGCCAGATAGGCAACGTAGAAGTTCCACAGGAAGCATTCCTGGCAGTATTGAGACTGGACGACTAGGGAGTTGTTGAACGGTGGTTGAACAGTTGTTGAACAGTTGTTGAACAGTTGTTGAATGGTGGTTGAGTGGTAGTTGAACAGTTGTTGAATGGTAGTTGAACGGTTGTTGAATAGTTGTTGAACAGTTGTTGAACAGTTGTTGAAACCTTTAACGCGAAGCGATCAACGGCGAAGCCTATCAACGGCGCAGCCTTTCAACAGCGAAGCGATCAACGCGAAGCTTTCAACAGCGAAGCGTTCAACGGCGCAGCCTTTCAACGCGAAGCTTTCAACAGCGCAGCGTTCAACAGCGCAGCTTTCCGCCACAAAGTCAATAACTTACAATTAGCCGAAAAAAATCTATAGAATTTCTGTCCATTTAATTTGCAATAATCTTCAAAGGCAGTTAAGTTTGTTCTCCTGTCCACAGAAAAACCCTCCGCATAATTTGTTTTGATCTTTACCTGCAGATTGTGCATTTCAATCCAGTTTCCATTTAATTATTAAGCTCCGGTTTTTTGGAGTAAAATGGTAGATCTTATGTCAAACCTGCTTATTGAATTAACAGACTAAGATTTTTTGCCTATAAACATTGATTAAGAATAACAATAAGAGGGGATTCCTCCTCTCTTATTTTAAAGACTTTGATTTTGAATTTTGATCGGTTAGTAAAAAAGAAGCCGTCTCATTTATAAATGAGGCGGTTTTTTCTTTTGAGTCTTTGTTCAAATTTGGTTTTGATTTTTGCCTGTTGAGTGGATGAGTGTTGTTTGTGTTACTTAAATTTTGAAAAAAGGC
>JAEZCV010000014.1 GCA_023429985.1 Bacteroidota bacterium
GGTTAAAGCATCTGTAAGTTCACGGGCGGCTCCTGCCATTTCGGAAAGTATCAAAACACCTGAATCATCCTGCCGGCTGCTTACAAACTCTTTTGCCACCAGGTTCATGCCATCTCTTAATGGAGTAATTAACGCAAGGTCGCAGGTTGTATATAAAGAAATCAGGTGGTTAAATTCAAGATGTGTGTATTGGTATATTACGGGCTTCCATGTAATGGTTCCCACACGGCTGTTGAAATCACCAATAAATTCATCGATCTCCCTTTTCCTGTCGGCATATTTTTTAATGTTATCCCTTGATGGAACAATTACCATTATAAAAACAACCTTCTCCTTATAAAATGGATATTTTGCAAGAAATCTTTGATATGCTTTCAGTCGGCAAAAAACGCCCTTGGTATAATCGAGCCTGTCAACCGAAAAAATAATCTTCTGATCTTTAAACTGCTCGCGGTAACCTTCTCTTTTTTGAACAACTTCCGGCAGGCTATAAGCAGAATTGAATTTGTTGTAATCAATACTTATCGGGAAAACATCAACTTTAATTAACCTGTTCTGGTAAGTAATAATATGCCTTTCATTTTCCAGGTTCAATACCATTTGAATGGTTTCAAGAAAATGTGCGGCATAATCAATTGTATGAAATCCTATGAGATCGGCACCCAACATGCCCTTTAAAAATTCCTCCTGCCAGCGCCCGGGCATCAGACGAAAAATTTCAAAAGAAGGGAAAGGAATATGTAAAAAGAATCCAATAGTTACCTTGGGAAAACGGTCACGGATCTTTCCAGCCAGGGGAAGCAGGTGGTAATCGTGTATCCAGATAACATCATCATCTTTTACAACTGTGGCCACCGCATTAAAAAAAGCGTCGTTAGCAGTTTTATAATGCTCGAAATATTGAGCATTGTATTCGGCATAAGAAGGGAAATAATGAAATAAGGGCCAGAGAACGGAATTGGACAGTCCATTATAATACTGGTCGTACACACGTGGAGATACAAACACAGGCATATAACCAAAATCTGCAGGTTCCATATGCTGTTGTGCAGCATTCCATACCTGTTCGGAACAACCTGGAATTCCTACCCAAAGTTTTTCGGAAAACTGTTCGGGATTTTTTGCTCCTGCATGACTGATATAACTGCTTACAGCGGATACCAAACCTCCTGAAGAATTGGTAATTTTAAATTTATCCTTTTCACTTTTAATGGTAACCGGCAGCCGGTTAGACAGAATTAATAACCTACTCATTAGCAAAATCGTTAAGGGTTAAAATGGTGCAGTTATCACGTTCTGGTCTGCAAAGGTAAGCAATTCAAAATAGCTGCCTCTTCAGAGCTACAGGCACTACTCCGTAAAAATTTTCTTAACATTGCAGCGCGAAACCCTTAACCTCAATGCGGATATCACACCTGATTTTCCTGAGTTTTACTTTTATCCTGCTGCTTTTTACGTTAACTACCTATATTAATTACAGGCAGTCGGAAAAAGTGCGTGAAAATTCCGAGTACCAGACTATGTCTTCAAACATGGTGCGCAGTGCCAACAGGTTTCAGCGCAATATTGTACACATGGTAAGTGGATTGCGTGGGTTTTTGCTTACAGGCGAAAATTATTTTCTGCAGGCTTACGATTCGGCATCAACAGAAAATAATGCTTTATTAAAGGAAATTGATCTAAATCTTCCTGATACATCTTTTCAACAAACCTTGCTTTCGGAAATTGATTCTCTTCATAACCAGTGGATCCGTGAATTTACCGGGCCTTTAAGAGATGCCAAAATTAAAGCTGAGATCTCCGATAAAAACATTCCATTTTACAACAGGCTTTACGATGAAAAAATGTACGTGAGTGAAGAAAGCCAGATCAATATTTCGCTTCAGCAAAAGGTTCGTGAATTTATTAATATCGAATACGAGGTAAGGGAAAAACGGTTAAGGGTATTAAATGCATCATTACAGGATACCAAAAAAATTACATTTTCGCTCACCATACTTTCCATTATTGCAGGATTTTCGGTGGTAAGTTTTCTTGCTTATAGAATTTCCCGCAGACTGTCTAAAATGTCGGGCATGGCAGATGCCATTGCTTCCGGAAACTTCGAAGTGAAAACAGAAGACCAGGGAAATGATGAACTGAGCGGCCTGGCAAAATCACTCAATCACATGGCCACCATGCTTTCTACATCATTTAATGAGTTGAAGCATAAAAACCAGGAACTCGACCAGTTTGCTCATATCGTTTCTCACGATATGAAAACGCCATTAAGAGGAATTGGAAATGTTGTATCATGGATTGAAGAAGATCATAAAGAAGAATTAACCCCGCGGATTGCAGAATACCTCGACCTGATTAAAGGCAGGGTAGAGAAAGGTGAACATTTAATACAGGGATTGCTTTCCTATGCCAGAATTGGAAAAGAACAACAATTAATGGAGGAGGTGAGCATAAAGGAAATTGTTGACGAGATTTTGGAAAATTACAATCTTGGCGATTCCCTTCAGGTGCAGGTATCTTCAGACTTGCCGGTTATTTATACCCATAGGGTGCCGTTGTTTCATGTATTTTCTAACCTCATATCCAATGCCATTAAGTATAATAACAAGGAAAAAGCGGTTATTACAATTTACCACCAGGAATTTTTAAATCATTACGAATTTTTTGTAAAAGACAATGGGCCAGGCATCAACAAAACCTATCACTCCAAAATTTTTGTGATTTTTCAAACACTTCATGAAAGAGAAAATCCCGAAAGTACAGGGGTTGGCCTGGCAATTGTAAAAAAGATACTTGACTCCAGGAACGAAACCATTAATATTGATTCAGTACCGGGTGAAGGAACCTTGTTCTCATTTACCTGGAAAAAAAACCTTAACAATGAATAAAGTAATTCAAATTTTACTCGTTGAAGACGATCAGCTTGATGCCATGGACATTAAACGTACATTAGATAAACTTGGCATCATGTACAAAATGACACTGGCAAAAAATGGAGAAGAAGCAGTGGATGTTTTAAATGGTAATCACCCTGAAAGTTTTGATCCGCTTCCCGATGTTGTTTTGATCGATATCAATATGCCCCGTATGAATGGAATAGAGTTTTTAAGCACTATAAGGGGAAATGAAAAATGGAAAGATCTTAAATGTTTCATCATCACTACTTCCGATGAAAGGGTAGATAAGGAAAAAGCAAGGGAACTGGGTGTATCGGGATATATTGTAAAACCTTTCAAAGCCAATTCTTCTTCTCTGGATTCTTTTAACCTTATGATAGACCTGATGAATATGAAAGCAGGTTCTATGTAAATAAAAAAAAGATAAAGGCAGTAAGCTGCCTTTATCTTTCAAATAATCTTTCTCCTGTTTTTTTATCATGTCCGTAAATATCCTTTCGGAAATTCAATAATCCCCTGTTGTCCACCCAGGCTGTAAAATAGGAAATAATAACAGGTACCGGTTTTTCCAGGCTCACCCATTTTTCTACTCCCGCATTCATGGCTTCGTCAATTTTTTCAGCTGTCCATGAAGATTGATTTTTTAAAAGGTAATTGGCCATTCGAACAGGTTCCTCCAGCCTGATGCAACCATGACTGAATGCTCTGTTTTCTCTCGAGAAAAGTGATTTTGCAGGGGTATCATGAAAATATATGGAATAGCTGTTAGGAAAAATAAATTTTACTTTTCCAAGTGCATTGCCCGGTCCGGGTTTTTGCCTGATTACAGGAAGACCGTTACTTGTTCCAGTCTGCTCCATATTATTCCTGGCAAGATAGCCAGGGTTAGCATTCATGGCAGGAAGGATCTCGTTTTTTACAATACTGCGCGGAATGTTCCAGTAAGGACTGAAGACCACATATTTTAATTTATCGGTAAAAACAACTGTTCTGTTTGCCGCTGTTCCTACAACCACATTAATATCAAAAACTTTTTTTCCTGCTTCAAAAACATGCAATTTAAAATCAGGAATGTTTACAAAGATCCTGTCGGGATCAGGTTCTTTAGGCATCCACCGCATTCTTTCCAGATTAATGAGTATCTGTTCAATTCTGCGTTCTGCAGGTACAGTAAATTCCTGGATGGTTGCAGGGCCAATAACGCCATCCTGTTTTAAACCAAATCTCATTTGTGCCTGCTTAACCGCAGGTTCAAAACCGGGATCATAAATCGCCGACATATCATTTCCTTTATAATCGCCCAGTACTTTCAATAAATGTTTTAGCTGTTGAATGGCAAGAGCGGAATCGCCGGGCTTTAGCGATTTTGCCTTTCCAAGGCTGATATTTTTTATGCCATCCTGTTTTTCCAGGTCGTAGTAAAAGAGGAGGTGTTCCTTAAGTTTTTTGTAATAAGAATTCAGCGGTATCCATTCTTCCAGGTTCCTGCCTTTATTTGCCACTAAAGAATCTAAAAGGCTTACAGCATTTACTTTTTTCTTGGGAATATGCCATTGCAGTTCGGAAGGATCTACTTTTCCTTCAAAAGCATAGGAAACATATTCGAAAAAATGAGAAGTAAGTTGCAGTTCGGTTCGCAGAATTTCTTCTGCCGGGAGTTGTAATCTTTCATTCAATAAGAGGTCCATCTGCCGGTGAAGCCATTTGTTCATCATGGAACTGTCCTCGGTGTATTTTACAAAATTTATGTGCAGGTTCCAGAAGGCTGAGGCCTGTTCTGCCAGACCGTCTTCGGTAAACCAGGCGAACTGGTAATTTCTATTCCTGTAAAAATCTCTCAGGTCCGAAGCCGATGCTTTGCTAAGGTTGGCCGACTTAATAAATTCCTCAATTTTAATGCTGTCGAGGAAAAGTTCAGAGAAAGCATTTGAAACATTTATAGAAGTATCGCGGGTAATTATTATTTTATCTACAGGCTTTTCGTTACTGCAGGCAGAAAATCCAAGTATCGTAACAGCAATTAAAGTAATCAGTATTTTCATAGGCTTAATTTCTACTATTTCATCAATGATGAGGCCAAAGAAAAAGGTTAAAAACCTGAAAATATTTTTGAATTAAAAAGAAATATTTCCACAAATATGGTCAATAATTATCCGGCTTTGCCAGTTCTTTCCCGGGAATTGAGCAGTTGTTGAAGCAGTTCTTCATCCCTTAACAAGGATTTTTAAGGTAATTCGGTGATTTTAAACGATTTTTGCCAATAGCTATTCATAAAATTTTTTTCTGATCGTGGTATTGATTATTGTATTTTTTATTGCTCACTGGTATTTATCGTTATTTGCTCAGTCCTTTTTTCATCATCGTTACGCTGCACACCGCGCTTTTACTATGAGTAAAGGGTGGGAGCGTTTTTTCTATATTTATTCCTATATCACGCAGGGCTCTTCCTATATGAGCCCGAGAGTGTATGGTATTCTGCATCGCATTCATCATGCTTATACCGATACTGAAAATGATCCACATTCGCCCGCTTACGATAAAAATATTGTGGCCATGATGCTGCGTACCAGCCTCACTTATGTGAACATTTTAAAAAACCGCGTTCCCATTGAAGAGAAATTTACAAAGAATGTTCCTACGTGGAACTGGTTCGACTGGTGGGGCAATACCTGGTATTCACGTATTTTGTGGAGTGGTATTTATGTTTGGTTTTACGTGGCATTTGCGCCCTCTGCATGGTGGTATATTTTAATTCCATTTCATATTTTAATGGGACCGCTGCATGGTGTGATCATCAATTGGTTTGCGCATAAATATGGTTCCGTAAATTTCGAAACAGATAATACTTCTAAAAACCTTTTTAAAGTGGACCTCCTGATGTTGGGTGAAGGCTATCATAACAATCACCATAAACATCCTTCACGCACCAATTTTGCAGTAAAGAAAGGAGAGTTCGATCCAATATATCCGGTAGTAAAACTCTTTGATAAATTAAAAATTATCAGGGTAATAAACACAACGCCTCAAACAGAAAATTAATGGATCGCATCCATCTTTATTATGACAATATTCTTTTCTAAAGTGATTAAAGCAGGTGAGCGCCTGAGAGAATTTAATTTCAGAAAACTATCCCCGGCAAAGGACCTGAACTTTCATGTTGATGTTCCCGATGATAAAGGCAACCGCATTATTTTCCAGATGTCGCGTAATGATGAAGGCAACTGGACCACATCAACGCCTTCGCTACCGGGCTGGATACTCCATATTGAGCAGAATCTGAATGAAGCTATCCAGGAGCAAACTAAGGAGCCTGCACCGAGGAGATAGAATTCCTTTAAGACTTCACTTAACCATATTTATGTCTGAATTAATTCAAAACGAACAGGAAGCTGCTGTTGCCATTTTATTTGCTGCTGCCATGCATCCTCAAAAAACAATTTCGGAACAACAGATCGAACATCTTTCGCGCGCCATTGTTTTATGTTCACGATTCAGGGGTTTTGAGTTGAATGAACTTACTAGAAAGGGTATTAGTTTGCAAACCACCCTGGAGCCAAAAGAAATAATTGAACAGGCTGCGGTATTTATTGAAGATGAATTCAGGGAAACCCTGCTTGCCATGGTAAGCGAAGTGGTGCTGCTTGATGGACAAATCAACGACGACAGATCGAATATGTTTGCCATGCTGGCCTTATTTCTCGACATTCCGGTGGAAAGAATGAAGATGATACTGGCTACTTATTTAATCCGGAATAAATGGAATGTACAGATTGTGGAATCCGAATCCTGATCAAAGAAAAGCTACGTAACGGTTATTGATAAAATATTTTTCCTTTACAATAGCGGGATCGGTCCAGTCGAGATTAAGAATAGCCTGAATAGATGAAACAAGATCGCTGTAATTGGAAGGTTTGATAAAAAACAGGTCAGCACCCATTTCGTAAGCGGTGTCAATATTTGCCGGCCGGGAGGTGCTTGAAAAAATTACAACGGGAATGTTTTTCAAAACATCGTTATTCTTTATTTCGGTTAAACATTCCAGCCCGTTCTTACCAGGCATATCAAGGTCAAGAAAAATAAAGTCGGGGATATAATGTTTAAGAATGGAAAGCAGTTCTTCGCCATTCACTACTGTGGTTAAATTAATGGAAGATTTTACTTCCGTAAGCGCATCTTTAAAAAAATCATGATCATCCCGATCGTCATCGGCCAGGATAATGGATTTTATGGATAATTCCTTAGCTAAATTTGTATTCCGCATCGTATCGCTGGTTAGGGTAGTTATCAGGGTCGTGGGTATAAAGTTATAAAATAATAAAAAATTAAGAAGCCTTATTTTGTTAAGGCATCCAGCTAATAATATTAATAAAAATTTGAAAATATGATTTTCGGAAACTGGGAAGTTAGTAAGGATAAGATCTCATATATAGCAAGGGAAATTGGCGAATTTCAAATTCCTATGGCAGAGCTTAACAGGATAATTGTTGACAGGAGCGGTGAAATTTTTTATGACTGGATTTTAAAAGCAACCGAGCTCGACTGGTTAAGCCAGGATGACCTTTTTGATCTGAATTTTGCGGTAGTATATGCGATAGGCCGTTTTGGAATGGACTTCAATTATTCCATTTTCGATGCAACGCTGGCTGAGCAGTTTGAAAAATTTGATGAAGAGGATGAAGATGAAGATTATTAAACATCACCTGTTTCCATAGCTAAAAACTTTTTCCGTGGTCTTGATCAATTGGGCATTATAATCATTTACTGCCATTTTAATTTCCTCATCGGAAAATTTTCCTGTTACAGTAAAATTGTTGGTATTCATTAAAAAACCGGAAAAGATTTTTTTAGAGTACTCGGCCATTGATTGAAGTGAATGGAATTTTAGGGTTCGTTTTTCCATTTAAGATTATGGGTTTCTGTAAAGCTATAAAAAAAATAATCGAATAGTATTTAATACCTTCTTTTTTCAGTATTATTTATAACGCACAGAAACCCCTGCAGATTATTGCACCACGGTTGTAAAATTCAGGTCAACATCTGTTGATGATTTGTTGCTGTTTACCGGGTCAGTTTCAGCTTTGTTAGGAGGATTTCCACCATAATGCCTTAGCACTACTCTAACGGTTCCGTTTCCGGCATTGGTTGTGGTCCATGTAGAATTTAATCCTAATGGTAAACCATCAATATCTGTATCAAGTCCTGTTACTGTAATGCCCGAACCGGCAGAGGGCTCAAAATAAAACCGGTGAGCTTCGCCTTCTTCTTCAATTTCTTCAGCAATGTCAACAGGCGGATTTACCGAGTTGTTCGAAATTTCAAGGGTTACTGTATAAACACTGTTCGCACTTAATTGAATCTGGTCCTGTGTAGGTGCAATGCCCCCTGGTCCATCCGGATCAACAAATCCAAAGCTGAGAGGGGCGCCCCCGCCCTGGGGTGTAAATACAAGCGTGAAATGAGTGATCACTTCTTCATCATGGTCATGTCCATCTTCCTTTTTACACGACGCAAATAATAAGGATGCGGAAAAAAACAAAACAATTGTTTGAAGCGATAAATGTTTCATATGATTGATTTAAAGATCTTCTGAAATAGGAATTTTTATTCTTAACTGTATATTTCTTCCGGTTTCATCGGTGAAATAGCGCATCGCATTCAGGTAATCACGATAGGATGTATTCAAAAGGTTGCGAAAACCAAGCCCAATTTGAAGCGGTTTTTTTCCAATCAAAACAGAGGTGGATACATCTGCATTCAGTAAAAAATATCCGGGAGGCGGAAGTTTATAATCCTGCTTTCCATTTATTTCGGAAGGCACTCTTGTTTGTTCCCAAACATGCACTAATTCTACAGATGCATAACCTGCTTTGAACTTCCTGGAATCAGGGAGATGCAGCAAAAATTCCGACTGCAGCCTGTCAGAAGGCATGCGGATCAGCCAGTCGTTTAATTCCCTGTTTCTTGCTCTGAGTAAAGAATATTTACTGACCCATTCAATTCTTTCAACCGGCCTCACAGTTACCATAATATCCAGGCCTCTTAACACCACATCGGCCTGTTCGTATGTATTTTTTGGAAAAGCGCCTGCAATAGTAAGTACAGGCTCATTGGGTTTTGGTTGCAGGTAAATAAAATTTCGAACATTATTATTATACAACCCGGCTTCAATATTCAGTTTCCCGTTTTCACCTGAATAATTTGTGTTGAAGGAAAGGTTTACTGATCTTTCTTCCTTAAGAAAAATATTGCCCTCTTCATAGCTGGCAGTTCCATGGTGAATGCCGTTGCTTAAAAGTTCATTCACGTGAGGGGCCCGATTGGACAGCGTAATGGTTCCATTCATCCTCCAGTGTTCATTCCATCTTCTACCCAGGTTAAACGAACCGGCCAGGGTTGTAAAATTGAAAGCATATTTTTCCTGTATGGATCCCGCACCGCTTATTCTGCTGGTATTAATGTTTTTATGATCTATTCTCAATCCTGCCTGTGCATCCCAGTTTTGATGATTCCATCTTTCTATATGAAAAGCTCCCCAGTTATATGATGTATAATCTGGAATGAAATAACGGCCTGAATAATAATTTACCTGCTGCTGTGCTGTAATACCGCTGATCCTGTTGAACTGTTTCGGCCCTTTGTTTTCCCAGGTTAATTCTTCGGTTAATGTGTAAATGGAAAGGTCGAGTTGTGGTCCGCTGAAATTGTTATTTCTGTTTACATCAAACTCCCTTCTGAGGTTGGCCTGGCCTGCAATTAATAAAGTGAACCTGTGGTTTTCTGATGTCTGGAATACAGATCTTGATTTCAATAAATGATGATGCACATCCTGGTAAGGACGGTCAACTTTATAAGTATTTTCATTGGTGAAACCAGGATCGGGTCTTTCAGAGGCTATGGCATTCTGAAGGTCAGTAAGATTTCCAATATGCGATCCTTCGAACAATCCTATCCTGGTATCGAAATAACTGTAATAAACTTCCGAAATAAATCGATTCTTCCTGTAAACACCTGCTATTGAAAAATTCTTTTCATCGCCTCCTGTATTGTTTAACCTGTAACCGGGCGTTCTTGCATTGGCCCATTTTTTAAAAGTACCCTGCAACCTGTAGGTAAATTCAGGTTTATTTTTTAACTGTTGTTCAAACAAAGCAGAAACAACAAACTGCCTGTTGTTGGTAAAATAAACCGAATTGAATTCGGCCTGGTAACCTGCCCGGCTTCTTAATGGGCGAGGGTCCACGAGTATTACACCACCTATGGCATCGGAACCATATCTTAATTCTTCCACACCTTTAATTACGGTAAGCCTGTTTGCAATAAATGGATCAATTTCAGGCGCATGCTCATTTCCCCATTGTTGTCCTTCCTGTTTTACACCATTATTTATGGTTAAGATCCTGCTGCCATGCAAACCATGAATAACAGGTTTGGCAATGGAGGACCCGGTTTGCAACATGCTTACGCCGTTTACTCGGTTTAATGCTTCTGCCAGCGACTGCCCCCTGCTTTCTTCAAGTTCCCTTCCGCTTAGTTCTTTTTTAATTCCGGTGTTTTGATGGATCCGCTGCGCCGAAACCGTTATGCCGGCAAGTGTGTTTTGTGTTAGCGGAAGGTCAATGTCGAGGTGAATGGTTGATAAAAGATCAATTTCTCTTGTAAGAGAATCCTGCATATTGTATACTACTTTAACCTGGTAAACACCTATGCACAAAGAATCAAAAACAAAATCACCACGATGGTTGGTTATGATCGTTTTTCCTGCAGGTAAAATAGTTACACTTGCTCCCGCAAGGTTTTCATGCGTAAGAGAATTATGAACGTGTCCCGAGATTTTTAAATTACAATCCTGGGCAGCAGTTTGTTTAAATGCAGAAATAAGAATCAGTAAAATAAAGTATTTCACTTGTATAAATTTTAGATGGATGAATAAAGAACCTTTGAGTTAAGCAGGTGGGCCTTTATTATCCTTATCTAAAACGAAACTGAAATGATGATCGTGGGCAGGAGGGCAAGGTTTGCCTTCAGGGTGCGGCAACAGGGTTGCGGCCCTGGCAAAAAAATGATTAACGAAAGGAGATTCAGCGGCTAATTTGTCAAAATGACAATTGATTCCTGCCTCGGAAAAAATCTTTTCTTTGGTAGGCTGATGGTATGAAATATCACTATGGTCGGCAACCAGTTCATGTAGGTGTATTCGGGGCACAATGCTGAATATAAATACCAGCAGCAGCACCAGGGCATACATCTTTTTTATGATGGTTGTTTTACCCAATTTATATTTTTGAGAACCTGCAATATGCCATCCTGTAATTCAAAACATGGGCAAAGATGAGCGTAATGGCCCCGCATGATTTTAAAATCAATTCAGCTCTAAGTCCATGCAATATTCCTCCTGCAACAAAAGTAAAATGCCTGAAATGAAAATGAGCGTGTATGCAATTTTTCCATGCGACCTGTATCCTTTATGCATGGCATATCCGCCTACAATTAAAGCCAGGACAAGGGTAATAATTTCCAGTACCTCATCAAATCCGAAACCTATGCCTGCCATATTAAATCCTGTGAACAACAAGGGCAGCATCACACAATGTATAAGGCAAATTGCCGAAACGCCTATGCCCAGCCTGTCGAAAATGCCATTGAATTTATTCATACAATAATTGCAACAAGGCTGCAAATTATGGAATTTTTATATGGCAGGCAAATTATATTAAGGCTTTGGAAAAATTTTACATTTCATAAGAAACCTGGATTTTCCAGTACACCGGCATTATCATCATAACTACTGTTTGTAGTATCCTTGCTCCATAGATCTTTTCAAGTTTAAATTTAGGTTCTGGCATCCGTGATGGTAAAAATAGATTGCCTATCTTAAAGAGGGAAATCGCACGAAATGGTAAACCTCACAAGGGGGTTTCATCCTTGCAGGGTGCAGCAATGATAATGGAAAATATACTGGCATGAAACAGGAAATAGTTGATGAGATAAAGGCTGTTTTTAAATTAATGTATGGTCATGAACCCAGGTTATTTTATTCGCCTGGCCGGGTGAACCTGGTGGGCGAACATACAGATTATAACCTGGGATATGCGCTTCCTGCTGCCATTGATAAAGCCATTTATGCCGGCATTGCCAAAAGAGATGATAATAAGATCCGCATTCATTCAATTGAATTTGACGATGCAGTTTCAACAGAGCTGCACCATCTCAGGCCCGATGAAAAAGTATGGCCTAATTATGTGCTTGGCGTAGTGGACCAGTTAAATAAAAGAAACTATAAGCTTACCGGTTTCGATCTTGTTTTTTGCGGAGATATTCCAATTGGTGCGGGCATGGCCTCTTCGGCAGCTGTTGAATGTGCCACGGTTTATGCATTGAATGAAATTTTCGAACTGGGAATATCGAAATTGCACATGGCCATGATCGCTCAAAAGGCAGAACACGAATTTGCAGGTGTTATGTGTGGCATCATGGATCAATTTGCATCCATCTTCGGAAAAGAGAACCATGGCATACAGCTCGATTGCAGGAGCCTGGAATATACCTATGTTCCTTTGTCACTTCAGGGACATAAAATTTTATTGCTTAATTCCAATGTAAAACATTCGCTGTACAATACAGAATATAACAACCGCCGGATTGAATGTGGTGAAGGTGTAATGCTGGTGAAGAACCAAAAGCCCGAAGTGCAGAGCCTTCGCGATGTGAACATTTCAATGCTCGATCAGTTTGTAAAACCTGTAAACCCTGTTATTTATAAAAGGTGTAAATATGTTGTTGAAGAAAATATGCGCCTTCTTAATGCAGTGGAGTGTTTAAGAACGGGTGATATAAAAGGTTTAGGAAAGGAAATGTTTGCAAGTCATGATGGATTAAAAAATGATTATGAAGTGAGTTGCCCGGAGCTGGATTTTTTAGTAGATTTTGTAAGGAATTTTCCGGGGGTTATTGGAGCAAGGATGATGGGCGCAGGTTTTGGTGGGTGCACTATTAATATAGTAAGGGAAGATGCCATTGATGATCTTATAAATAAAATTCTTCCGGCCTACCAGCAAGCCATGCAGTTGCCGCTTAATTATTATTTAGCTCATATTGGTGGGGGAAGCAGGGAAATTAAATGATCAAACCAAATAGTATAAATATTTGTTTATGGGTATTTCCTGGTTCTCACACTGGAAAGTTTCAAATGAACCTGTAAACTGTTTTCGAATGAAACACATCGCCCGGCTCCAGTACTGTTGTTGGGTATTCTGCATGATTAGGGGAATCGGGGAAATGCTGTGTTTCTAAACAGAAGGCAGAACGAAATTCATCTGGAATTTCGGCATGAGTAAGGTTTTTATCTTCCAGGAAATTAGCAGTATAAAACTGCATCCCCGGCTGGTCGGTCAGCACTTCCATTATAATTCCCGATGTATTGCCTTCCGCCCTTGCTACCAGGGGTAAACTTTCGGCACTTCCCGGTAACACATAATTATGATCATAACCATTTCCCAATTTCAATTGTTCGTTATCATCCCTTATGTGTTCGCCAATTTGTTTAGGCGTTCTAAAATCAAAAGGTGAATTAACTACAGGAACCGAACCAATAGGAATTAAATTTTCATCCACTGCAGAAAACAGGTCAGCATTGATCTGCAAAACATGATGAAGGATCGTGCCGCTCTTCCTTCCATTTAAATTGAAATAAGCATGGTTGGTAAGATTAATTATTGTGGCTTCGTCGCTCTCTGCTTCATAGCTAATGAAAACTTCATTCTCTTCTGTTAATTCAAATCCGGTTTTTACCTGAAGGTTCCCGGGATAGCCTTCTTCTCCATCGGGGGAACAATAACTCAAATCAATTTTGTTTCCGGTAAAGGATTCTACCTTCCAAACCTTTGAATGAAATCCACCGGGTCCGCCATGTAAATGGTTAGGATAATTATTTTTGGCAAGTTCATAATCATTTGTTGCAAGTGAAAATCTTCCATTTGCTATGCGGTTGGCATACCTGCCAATGGTGGCGCCAAAATAAATTCCGGAAACTTCCTGGTATGCTTCCAGGCTGTCAAAACCCAAAACTACATTTACAGGTTCACCGTTTTTATTTTGTACAACCAGGCTTACAATACGGCAACCGTAATTGGTAATTGAAAGGCTGGTGCCTTTCGAATTTTTTAAACTATATAAAGAAACTTTTCGGCCGTCAATAATCCTTTCAAAATTTTCTTTATTCATAACCTTCATTTCAAAAACGAAAAATTAAGAATTAATTACAAGAATGGGCTGGTTGGCATATTTTTCCTCTTACAGGGCTGAATAGTTTTCTACCTTCGCCCTAATTTTTTTTGAGGATTGAAACATTTAAAAGCATTAAAAAAATATTTCTGGAAATACCGTATCCGACTTTCCATCGGGATTTTGTTTACGGTGCTTTCCAACTATTTTGCTGTTCTGGCGCCACAGGTTACTGGCTTTATTATAGATTTTGCCCAAAGATCACAGCCCGGCTACCAGCCTAAACCAAGGCCTGCTGCCTATGATGTTCTTGTTCAGAAATTCATCAATTATATTGAATCTCTCAAACTGCAGGCAATGCAGGTGGTGGTAATTGCAGGCCTCACCATTCTTGCTCTGGCTCTTCTTAAAGGATTTTTCATGTTCCTTATGCGGCAAACGATTATTGTAATGAGCAGGCATATTGAATACGACCAGAAGAATGAAGTGTACGATCATTACCAGCACCTCGATGCATCATTTTATAAAACGCACAGTACGGGCGATTTAATGAGCAGGATGGCCGAAGATGTTTCAAGAGTGCGTATGTTCACCGGCCCGGCCATCATGTATCTTATCAACCTGATTACACTTATTTCACTTAGTGTATTTTTCATGTTCAAGCGGCAACCGGAACTCACAATGTATGTTCTTGCCCCATTGCCTGTTCTTGCATTTATCATTTATAAAGTAAATACTATCATACATACAAAAAGTGAAGCATTACAGGCTTCACTTGGTAGGATCACTACCAATGCCCAACAGTCCTATTCGGGTATTCGTGTAATTAAATCTTTTGTTCAGGAAGATTCCATGGGGGATAATTTTGAAAAGAACAGTGAAACTTACAAGCAACAGGCTACGCAACTTGCAAAAGTGGAGGCGTTATATTTTCCTTCCATGACCTTGCTCATTGGTTTGAGTACGCTGCTTACCATCATGATCGGTGGATTGTACTATGTAAATGGAACAAACAATATTGGTTTGGATACACTGGTTGAATTTATCATCTATATCAACATGCTCACTTTCCCTGTTAGTGCTATTGGCTGGACCGCCAGTATGATTCAAAGGGCAGCGGCATCTCAAAAAAGACTGAATGAATTCCTAGATGTTAAACCAGGAATCCGGTCCATGCCCAATGCGGTTAGTAAAGAGATTAAGGGAAATATAGAATTTAAGAATGTCAGCTTCACCTATGCCCATACCGGTATAAAGGCATTAAAAAATTTTGATCTTAGTATAGCTGCGGGGGAGAAAGTGGCATTGATTGGACGAACGGGTTCAGGAAAGTCAACCATTGCTCAGCTGTTGCTGCGCATGTTCGATACCAATGAGGGGGAAATTTTGATAGACGGAGTGGATATTAAAAAATTTGATATTACATCCCTGCGCAACCAGATAAGTTATGTGCCTCAGGATGGATTTCTGTTCAGCGATTCCATTCGGAATAACATAGCATTCGGCGCCCCAAAGGCCACGCTGGAGGAAGTTAAAAATGCTGCGCGAATGGCGGTGGTAGATAGCGACATCCAGGATTTCCCCAACGGATATGAAACCTCCATTGGCGAGAGGGGTGTTAGCCTCAGTGGCGGCCAGAAACAAAGGGTTTCCATTGCCCGCGCCCTGGTAAAACCCGCTCCCATACTGGTTCTCGACGATTGCCTTAGTGCTGTTGATGCACGTACCGAACACAGGATATTAAATAATCTTGCTGAAGAATTAAAAGGAAGAACAGCACTGATGATCACCCACCGGATTTTTGGTTTGTTTGAGTTTGACAAGATCATTGTATTACACCAGGGAGCTATAGCCGAAGTAGGAAAGCACCAGCAACTTATGAACCTTAAAGGCCTCTATTATCATATGTATTTAAAACAACAGAGAGAAGAGAAAAAAGAGCCTTTATAGCAAATTTGGCTGTTGAGAAAACATAATTATATTTGTGAACATTAAAAAACCAAAACTTATTTTTAACTGTAAAATTAACTACTGTGGCGTACGAAAATAATGATAAGAAAATGGAAAGTATTTACAGCAAAAGAATACGAGCCGGCAAACGCAGGACCTATTTTTTTGATGTCAGAGCTACCCGCGGGAATGATTATTACCTGACCATCACCGAAAGTCGGAAACGTTTTAACGACAATGGTTACGACAGGCATAAGATCTTCCTTTACAAAGAGGACTTTAATAAATTCATTAAAGCACTGGGAGAGGCCGTAGACCATGTGAAAACACAGTTAATGCCTGATTTTGATTTTGATGCCTATAACCACGATGAAATGGAAGGTGAACATGACCAGGATGACATGGGCTCAAGAGTAGAGGTACCTGCAGCAGACAGCAGTAATACCAACAACATCCCAACTTCATCATCTTCCGAGGAAGTAGATAAATGGTAATTGATTATTTTTTTCAAGATACAACCCCGGGTTTCCGGGGTTTTTTTATGCTTCAATTTGAATAATACAGATTAGATGTTATTTTTATGCATTTTCCAATAAGTCCAATAATTATGAGAAACAAGGCGCTGCCCATTTTAACTGCTATAGTGGTTCTTTTTATTTTTTCCTGTCAGTCACATAGATCAGAAGACCAGCCCATCAAAAAAGAAAAACGTGTTAACGGGAGAATGACCGATTTCCTGGCATCTCTTGAATACGAGTTTGAAATGGTAAAGAACCCCAAAACAGGTAAGATACCCGAAGGTATCCGCGACCTGGAATTGAAGCAGGCAAGAGAGATATATTCACGCCAGCCAAAAGTGAACGCTGAAAATTTCTACACCTTCCAGGGGCCTAATAATCTGGGAGGAAGAACCCGCACCATAGTATACGATATTCGATATAATGGAACTTCCAATCAAACCATATTAGCAGGCGGTGTAAGTGGCGGTGTTTTTAAATCTACCGACAATGGTTCAACATGGATAAGGAAAAGTGCTCCGGGAGATCATTTCAGCTGTACCAGTATAGCACAGGATACCAGGCCGGGATTTGAAAATATCTGGTATTACGCCACAGGTGAATCGCAGGGAAATTCCGCCGGTGCAACCAGTGCTTTTTATAGCGGTAATGGCATTTATAAATCTGTTGATAATGGAGAAACCTGGACAAGGCTTGCCAGTTCCAATACCTCCTTGCTGGAAACTTTTTCCACGGGTGCTGATATGATCACTAAAGTGCTGGTGAACCCTTTAAATGGCGATGTTTATTTTGCCTGCCTTGCAGCTATAATGCGTTCGCAGGATGGTGGACTCACCTGGTCTGCAGTGCTGAATGGTGTACTGTCGAATTCGGCACAGGTAACCGATGTAATCATTAGTTCTACCGGACAGCTTTATGCTTCGTTTTCAGGTACCAATTCAAATACGGTTGATGGTGTTTGGACGTCAGCCACTGGAAATTCAGGCAGTTGGACCAGGATTGCCGGAACCGGTGTTGCCACAGATCCTGCAGGCTGGAATGCGCAGAATAACTATGGCAGGATTGTACTTGCGCTGGCACCCAGTAATGAAAATATTCTTTACATACTTTATTATAACAACCAGGGATACCCTAACCTGGAGGCAGAATTTTACAAATACGATGCATCAACAGAAACATGGAGCGATCGCAGTTCCAATCTTCCCGACGAAGCAGGTGGATCTTCCGGTAATGATCCGTTTGCGGTGCAGGGAGGTTACGACCTGGTAGTGAAAGTGAAGCCTGATGATGAAAACGTAGTATTTATTGGTGGAACAAATTTATACAGGTCAACCGACGGCTTTGCAACCACAACCAATACCACCAGGATTGGCGGCTATGCAAACAGTTCTTCTTATGCAATGTATACCAATTCACATCCCGATATTCATGAGATAGTATTTCAACCCGGATCATCAACCATTATGATTTGCGGCAATGATGGTGGCATGCAAAGAACCTCCGATTATATGGCTGCCACAGTAAGCTGGTCGCCTATTAATACAGGCTTTAGAACCTTTCAATATTATTATGTTGCCATTGATCCAAGAACAGGAAATAATAAAGTATTGGGTGGTGCACAGGATAACGGCAGTACAAGAAATATAGGAGGTGCCGGAACAGATATGGAAATGGTGATGAGCGGTGATGGAGTTTCTGTAGGACTTTCAAATGAAATAGCAGGACAAACCTATGAATATGTTGGCTGGCAGTTTGGACAGATTATAAGAAGGAATGCTCTCGCCGGTTCAGGCTTTGGTACAGAAATAAGACCAGCCGCCGCCACTGCTAATGGATTATTTGTTACTTTATTCCATCTTGATCCGGACAATACAGAAAATCTTTATTACGCCAACCATAACAGTCTTTATCGCAATACAAATGCTTCTACGGCAACAACAGGCAATTGGACGAGTATGTCGGGTATTGCATCAGCAGTAACTGCATCGTTTAATATCACTTCCATTGCTACAACCCGTGGAACTTATAATGCTTCAACGGCAAGCATGTTTCTGGGTACAAGCAATGGCCGGGTTTTGCGTTTAGATGACCCGCAGAATGCAGCTGCTGCTACAGCAACTGTTGATATAAGTTCAGGCCTTCCTATGGGTTATGTAAGCAGCATTTCGGTAAATCCAAGGAATGATGATACGGTACTGGTTACTTTATCAAATTATGGTATTAACAATATCTGGTGGACGGGCAATGCAAATGCTGCTACTCCAACCTGGCAGAATGTGGAAGGAAACCTTACATTGCCATCGGTTAGAAGTTCAGCCATTGCAATAACTGCCGATGGTATTGAATATTTTGCAGGTACTTCTATGGGATTGTTTAAAACCATAATTAATGGCGCAAGTCCGGCCACCACAATATGGACGCAGGAAGGTTCTTCCGAAATTGGTAATGCAGTTGTAACCAGTCTTGCTTTAAGACCTGCCGATAACAGGTTGCTGGTGGGAACCCATGGATATGGTATGTGGTCAACATCCTTAACACTTACTACCCTGCCTGTTAGTTTACTTGAGTTTAACGGTAACATTCAAAGGCAAACAGTTTTATTGAACTGGAAAGCCTCACATACAACAGCAGAAGGTGGATTTGAAATAGAGAAATCGGAGGATGGAATTAATTTCAGAAAGATAGGAGTGGTTGGATTTAAACATACATCAACAGCCGATTATTCCTTTACCGATAACGAAGCTTATTTCAGCAATAATTATTACAGGTTAAGAATGTATGAAGTAGGAGTGAGTGCCAAATACTCCGATGTATTGTTATTCAGGAATGGAAGTGCGCAGGATGTTTTTGTTACCAATCCGGTTAGAAATAGTTTGGAAATTAAATTTGCTAAACTACCTTCATTAATAAAGCTATCTGTTACCGATGCTTCCGGAAGGTTGTTGTTTAATGAACAATTCCACAATCCTGCTTCACCACGAATAACAATAAATGAATTGAACAGAATTCAACCCGGCGTTTACTTTCTGAATGCTGAAGTTGACGGTAAGATATTCTCAAGGAAAATTATAAAACAATAATCATTGGATCCTGATTATTGTTTTAGGTTTTTTTGAATAAATATGAGGATCAATTGCCGGAACATTTTTTAATTCAAGTCCGGGATTTGGCATGGTAGTATGCTCTTCCATATCAGGAACAATGCAGGGCATATTACATTGTGGCAAAGCATAAATAGTTCCCAGCCTGTTTTTGTTAAGGTAGATCCAATTGGATTTATTCATGAATAACCTGGTTTGAAAATCTGTTTTTAATGGTAACTGCAATACCACTGAATCTTTATCCAGGTAAAACTTCAGAATATTATTTTCATTTTCTTCCTGGGCATTTATTGAAAAAACAGAAAGCATAAATAATGAAAAGAAGACTGGCTTCATGGCAGCAGGTTTTATTCAATTTAACTATTTTCTCATTTGTTTATAGGCATTGATCAGGCCATTCGTGGAATAATCATGACTGTTTACCGGTTCATCCGATAAAAGTTCAGGCAATATCCTGTTAGCCAGTTGTTTTCCCAATTCAACGCCCCATTGGTCAAAGCTGAAAATATTCCAGATCACCCCTTGCACAAAAATTTTATGCTCATAAAATGCAGTCAGCTGGCCGAGGGTGAAAGGTGTGACCTTTTTTACCAGGAAAGAATTGGTTGGTTTGTTCCCGGCAAATATCCTGAAAGGAGTAAGCTTTGCTATTTCTTCTGCGGTCTTTCCGGCATTTATTAATTCCTTTTCTACTTCCTCTTCCGATTTTCCATTCATTAATGCTTCAGTTTGGGCAAAAAAGTTTGACAGTAGCTTGAAATGATGATCGCCCACTGGATTATGCGTATGAGCGGCAGCTATAAAATCGCAGGGAATGAAAGATGTTCCCTGGTGAATGAGCTGGTAAAATGCATGTTGTCCATTGGTGCCGGGTTCTCCCCAAATAACCGGGCCGGTAGAATAGTTAACCGGTTCGCCATTACGGTCTATGCTCTTTCCGTTGCTTTCCATATTGCCCTGTTGAAAATAGGCAGCAAACCTGTGCATGTATTGATCATAAGGCAGAATGGTTTCGGATTGAGCATTAAAAAAATTGACATACCATATTCCAATCATGGCCATCAACACCGGGATGTTTTCTTCAAATTTCTTTTGTTGAAAATGGTTGTCGGCAGCATGGGCACCTTTCAGCAACATTTCAAAATTATCATAACCAATGGTCAAAGCTATAGATAAACCTATGGCACTCCACATTGAATATCTTCCACCAACCCAGTCCCAGAATTCAAACATATTATTCCTGTCTATTCCAAACTTTACAACTTCATTTTCGTTGGTGGAAAGAGCTATAAAATGTAGTGCAATATGCTTTTCATCTGCGGCCTTTTCAAGAAACCAGTTTCTTGCAGTTTGTGCATTCGTCATGGTTTCCTGCGTGGTAAATGTTTTGGAAGCAATAAGAAAAATGGTTTCTTCCGCATTCAGTTTTTTCAGCACTTCCGCAATGTGCGAACCATCTACATTTGAAACGAAATAAGCGTTCATTCCATCAATCCAATAAGGCTTTAATGCTTCAGTAACCATGAAAGGTCCCAGGTCGCTGCCTCCAATACCAATGTTTACTATGTGGCGAATAGCTTTACCGGTATATCCTTTATGTTCGCCGGAATGAACCCTGTTGCAAAAATCCTTCATTTGAAATCTAACCCGCTCCACATCTTCCATGATATTTTTGCCGGCAGTATAAACTGGTTGACCTGAAAAATTGCGGAGAGCAGTATGCAATACCGCCCTGTTTTCAGTTTCATTTATAAGATCACCTTTAAACATGGCTGTAATTGCTTTTTCAAGCCTGCATTCCAGGGCCAGTTTGATAAGCAGCTTTTTGGTTTCATCGCTCACAAGGTTTTTCGAAAAATCAATAAGCATCTCATCCGAACAAAAAGCATATTTTTTAAAACGATCAGGATCATTATTCACCAGTTCAGCAATTTTCTTCCCTTTCATTTCATTTGCATGCCTTTCTAATTCCTTCCACGCATTTGTTTGAATTGGATTGATCTTTGGAAACATGTCAGAATTTTAAAATTGTTGAAATGGTTTTATCTGTCATTTGCGGGGTTATATCCAGGTGGGTGACCAGGCGAACCTGGCTGGATGAAATGGCATAACCAAGAATTCCATTTTCCTTCAGTTTTTCTACTAACGCTGCCGCTGAATATTTTTCACTCAAACTAAAAATGATAATATTGGTTTCTACCGGCAGAATACCACTAATGAAATCTTTTTTCGATAAAGCTTCTGCAATTGCTTTTGCATGCCGGTGATCTTCTTCTAATCGGGCAACATGATGATCAAGCGCATAAATTCCGGCTGCCGCCAGGAATCCAGCCTGGCGCATGCCGCCTCCAAAAACCTTTCTTATTCTTCTAGCTTTTTTAATGAATGATGTTGAACCCAGCAACAAACTGCCTACAGGGCATCCCAGGCTCTTACTCAGGCAAACTGATATGCTGTGAAACAGGCTTCCAAATTCACCAGGTTGTTGAGATTTGGCCACCAGGGCGTTAAACAGCCTCGCCCCGTCCAGGTGTAAAATCAGGTTCCTCTCATCACACAGTTTGCGGATTGCCTTTATCTCATCCAGTTCATAACAACTTCCCCCTCCGCGGTTAGATGTGTTTTCCAGGCTGACCAGGGAAGTGGAAGCTTTATGAACATCATCAGCATTAATACCTTCTTCAACCTGCTGTGCATTGAGCCTTCCTTTATCTCCCTGGAGCAATTTTACTGAAGCTCCAGAATTGAAGGCAATGCCACCTCCTTCATATTGATATATATGTGAAGAAACATCGCAGATCACTTCATCGCCTGGAACTGTATGACACTTAATGGCTATCTGGTTGGTCATGGTCCCTGATGGGCAGAATAAAGATGCTTCCATCCCAAACATTTCAGCCGCTTTTCTTTCCAACGCGTTCACGCTGTGATCTTCTCCAAATACATCATCCCCAACTTTAGCCGAAAACATGGCTTCCAGCATGGCCGGGGTAGGGTGGGTGATGGTGTCTGACCTGAAATCGATCATTATATTTTTTACTGCAATATAAAGCTTGCATGGTTTACGGTTAATACAATTGATGAAGATATTATAACGGTACACTACATATCCCGTTTTCCTTTTTCATGCCTTCTTTTAGTTTCGCTATGCTTCCGCTTAAAACAGTTTTTTGCCTTTTATAAATCCGGCTGACTGTTTTGTAACCCGGCAGCCCGTTGTTCGTCCTATCCTCGTTACCCAGCTGTTACCGGTCATCAAAATATAGAACCGTTGGTGCTAAAACAAGGTATTATGTTTTGCAAGGTACATAGTTTTGAAATGTATTATTGAATAGCAAGTATTAAAACCAACACAATGAGAAATTTATTATTCACCTTAACCTTTATATTATTAGTAGGTGCACTATTTGCCCAGCAACCAAACGTTCTTAAAGGAAAAGTGGTGGGCCAGGGAAGAGAAACCATTGAATCGGCAACGATCTCTCTCTTATCGGCTCGTGACAGTGCCACTGTTAAACTGGCACTATCCGATAAATCGGGAAATTTTTTGTTTGAAAACCTGCAACCCGGAAGGTATGTAGTTTGCATTTCGGCAATAGGATTTTCCGAAGCCTATTCTCCCGTTTTTGAAATCACATCCTCTACTTTAGATAAAACACTGGAAGTATTTACCCTGCAGCCCTTGTCAAAATCAATGGATGCTGTAATTATAAGGGCAAAACGTCCCCTGGTTGAACAAAAGATCGATCGTACCATTATTAATGTAGAAGCTTCAGTTACAAATGTTGGAAGTACGGCAATGGAAGTATTGGAGAAATCGCCCGGAATCTCGGTAGATAAAGATGGAAACATCAGCCTTAAAGGAAAAGAAGGCGTAATGATATTGATAGACGGGCGCCCGACACATCTTTCAAATGCCGACCTGGCCAATATGTTAAGAGGTATGAATGCAAGTGAACTCGATCAACTTGAAATCATGACAAACCCTCCCGCAAAATACGATGCTGCGGGAAATGCAGGTATCATTAACATCAAAACAAAAAAGAATAAAGCATTTGGATACAATGCATCCATAACATTAGGTTACGGGCAGGGATTTTTTCCTAAACACAACCAGGGCATCAATTTCAATTATCGAAAAGGAAAGATCAACCTGTTTACCAATATCAATCATAATTACAATAAACGGTTTGAAGATCTTGATATACAAAGAAAGTTTCGCGACAAAACTTCAAAAGAACTTATCTCTCATTTCGACCAGGAAGCTAGAATGAAAAGTGAAAACACCTATGTAGGCGGAAAACTTGGCCTGGACTATGCTCCCTCAAAATCAACTACAATTGGACTGGTATTTTCAGGAGGCACCCGGCCACAGGTTTATGAAAATCGAAACCTCAATAATATTTATAATGCTGCCAATAACTTAATAGAACAAACAAGGGCTTATTCTCACCAGGAAAATGATTACAATAACTACAGTGTAAATCTGAATTTCAGAAAACTGCTGGATAGCGCAGGGAAGGAACTAACAGCAGATGCAGACTATCTATATTATGACATACTCACCGACCAGACATTGTCCAATTACTATTTTAATCCCCAGGGTCTGCCATCCAGAAAAAGCGATACATTATTTGGTTTACTGCCCCAGGAAATTAAGATCTACAGCGGAAAGGTCGATTACCTGCATCCGTTGAAGAACAATGCACGTTTTGAAGCAGGCATTAAATCCAGTTTTGTAAAAACCGACAATAATGCCGTTTACGATACCATACATAATGGTTTGGTCATTCGTGATCTTAACAGGTCAAATTACTTTATTTACGAAGAAAATATTTATGCAGCTTATGCAAATGTTAGCGGTCCCCTGTCCGAAAAATTAAATGGCCAGTTGGGTTTGAGAATGGAAAATACTGTGGCTAAAGGCAACCAGGTAACTACCGGTGAAAACTTTAAGCGAAGCTATACCCAGTTGTTTCCAACAGCCTACCTGCAATATAAGGCCAGTGATAAACATTCTTTTGTTTTGAACTATGGACGCCGCATCCGAAGGCCACATTACCAGAGTATGAATCCATTTATCGAATACCTTGACAGGTACACGTACCAACAGGGAAATCCAAACCTTAAACCGCAGTTCAGTCATAATATTGAATTGAGCCATACTCTTAATAATTTTCTTACTTCTACCTTAAACTTTTCACAGACCAACGATATTCTGTTGCAGGTAATTGAGCAAAATGAAGAAACCAACGAAACCTATATAAAGCAAAGCAACATTGCCCGCCAGAAGCAGTATGGATTATCAGTAAATGCCGGTTTCCCATTAACTAAATGGTGGAGGTCTAACCTATATGTAAATGGTTTCTACAATAAGTTCGATGGCATTGTAAATAATGAACCGGTTTCTATTGATGCCGTAACGCTGATGTTCAATGGTTCCATGCAATTTACGCTCGCAAAAAATACAGCTGCCGAGGTGAGTGGCTGGTTTAGAACCGCTGGTCTTGAAGGAGTAATAAAAGCAAAAGCAATGGGTATGATGTCCTTTGGAATCTCGCACCAGGTGCTGGATGGTAAAGGCTCCATCAGGCTAAATATCCGCGACATCTTTTATACACAGCGTTTCCAGGCGTCCACAAAATATGGAAGCGTTGATGCTGCATTCCAGAACAGGAGCGATTCAAGGGTTTTCAATATTGGGTTTACCTACAGGTTCAGTAAAGGAACCATGAATGGAAACCAGAAGAAAAGATCTCAGGGAAGTGCAAATGAAGAGTTGAACAGAGTAGGAGGTTAATACCTTTTGATAGCGCATATTTCCACTTATCACAAATGACAGTTAAACGCTGACCAGTTTTTTCAAATTTGTTTTATAATCAAAACCATGTACTTAAAATATATCTTTTCCCTGCTTCTGGTGTGTAGTATGTTAAATGCAAAAAGCCAGCAATCCATATCTCTTAGCGGTAAAATCACCGATGACCAGGGAAAAGATTTTAGTGGCGCTACTGTAACGCTGTTTGCAGATACTGTTTTAATAAAAATTGCTATTTCAGACAAGAAAGGAATTTTTGAATTTGATCATGTTCTGCCCGGAAAATATTTTATTACTGTAACCGCTATTGGCTTTGAGGCCTACAAATCTTCGGAGATCGTGGCAGGAAACAGCTCGGTTAATTTGGAGGATATCGCCATGTCGGTGTCATCAAATAATTTAACGGCAATTAGGGTTCAGGCAAGAAGACCCCTGGTTGAAAATAAGATCGATAAACTGGTGGTAAACGTAGATGCTTCACCCTCCAATGCCGGATCCAATGCATTGGAAGTGCTTGAAAAATCTCCCGGAGTATCGGTAGACCGCGATGGTAATATCAGCCTTAAAGGCAAGCAGGGTATTATGGTTTTAATGGATGGAAAGCAAACCTACCTGAGTGGTCAGGATCTTGCCAACCTTTTGAGAAATATGCCTTCCAGTCAGCTCGACCAGATCGAGATCATGACACAGCCTTCCGCAAAATATGATGCTTCGGGAAATTCCGGCATAATCAACCTGCGAACAAAAAAGAACCTCCAAACGGGATTTAACGGAACGGTGAACCTTTCTTACGTGCAGGGCCGTGATCCTAAATCACCCAACAGTTTTAATTTTAATTACCGCAAAGGAAAACTCAACCTTTTTACAGGGTTGAGCTATACTTACTGGACTAACTTTAACGATCAGACGCTTTTACGAAAATTCAGAAATGGAGGAAACCTGGTTTCGGTTTTTGACCAAAAGGCTTTTAATAACAATACAAGTAAAAGTTTAAATGCAAGGATAGGGCTGGACTATGCAATTGGGGCACGCACTACGGTTGGAATTAATTTGAACCATACTTATAATCCTCGTGAAAGCGATAATAATGGCAGGGCTGATATTTATAATGGTTTCGGAGTACTTGACTCATTCAACATTGCAAAGAATTTCAGTAACGATAAATGGAAGAATTACGGAGCTAGTTTCAATTTCAGAAGATCTTTTGCTCAGGCAGGTAAAGAACTGAGTGCCGATGTTGATTATATAAGATATGATTCAAGAAGCAGGCAGGAAACAGTGAATTCAAATTACCTGGCTGATAACAGTTTATCGGGGCTTCCCTTACTTCTTAATGGCGACCTTCCTTCAAAGATCAAGATCGTTAGCGGTAAGATAGATTATGTTTTGCCCGTAACCGGCGAAGGCAAAATTGAACTGGGAGGTAAAACCAGTTATGTTTCTACGGATAATGATGCACGTTATACCAAATTCGATCATGCGAATAATGCCTGGATAAACGATAACACCCGTAGCAACCATTTTCTATACGAAGAGAATATTTATGCGCTTTATGCCAGTTATGGAACAAAGATGGGAAAATGGGGTGTTCAAACCGGGTTAAGAATGGAAAGCACGCAGGCTAAAGGAAATCAGAAAGGCAACCAGGTGCAGAAAGATTCATCATTCAGGAAAAATTATACGCAGTTTTTTCCATCTGCCTATTTAAGTTATTCGTTGAATGATAATAACCAGTTTGGATTATCTTTCGGAAGAAGAATTGAAAGACCAAACTACCAGGACATGAATCCTTTTCAATATTTCCTGGATCAATACACTTTCCGCCAGGGAAATCCCAACCTGAATCCCCAGTTTACGCACAATATAGAATTGAGCCATAATTATAAAGGAAGATTGAACACCACGCTGAGTTATACTTCTACCAACGATATTTTAAATGATATTCTCAAGCAGAATGATAATACCAAGGTAACTTACCAAACCAAAGAAAACGTTGCCGAAAGAAAAACCATTGGATTAGCAGTGAGCTATAATGCACATATTACCAAGTGGTGGACCAGCAGCATTTATATGAATGTAAATAACAGCCACTACAAGGGAATTGTGAACAATACAGATCTTGATGTTTCGCTGGTAAATTTCATGGCAAATGCCAGTCAGCAATTTCGTTTTGCTAAAACATGGACAGCAGAATTGAGTGGTTTTTTCAGAACAAGAGCGCAGGAAACAGGTATGTTTTTAATTGAACCCATGGGCGTAATAAATTTTGGCATTTCAAAGCAGATATTGAAAAATCGCGGCTCTATTAAACTAAATATCAACGATCCCTTTTTTATTCAAAGGGCGAAAGTGATTATAGACCTCGGAAATATAGATGCTTATGTAACCAATAAATGGGATAACAGGAGGGTAGGACTTACATTTTCATATCGTTTTGCTAAGGGGCAGAAAGTGCAGGAAAGAAAAAGAACAGGCAGCGCATCGGATGAACAAAACAGGGTTGGCAATTAATTATACTTTTTTCTATTTTTCTCATGTGCATCCGGCCCCTCTTTTCAGAGGGGCTTTTAATTATGAAAAAAATCGTAAATCTGCATTTTAAATTACCATTCTATGCCTTCATTTGATTTCGTAAGTAAAGTAGACGCCCAGGCGCTTGATAATGCCGTGAATGTTACTACAAAGGAAATCACCAACAGGTTTGATTTTAAAGGTGCCCACGTAGTTATCAGTCTTGATAAAAAGGAATATAAGCTGAATATGGAAACGGATGATGATATGAAGATGAGGCAACTTGTTGATGTATTGATCAATCGCGCCAACAAGCAGGGTATTTCCCCGGAGGCTTTTGATACATCCAAAGATGGATACCAGAGTGGAAAAACCTGGAAGAAAGAGGTATCGGTAAGAAATGGATTGAAACAGGAAGATGCCAAGAAACTGGTGAAAAAGATTAAAGATGCTGGCTTAAAAGTGCAGGCCTCCATAAACGACGACCTGGTAAGGGTAACGGGCAAAAAAATTGATGACCTTCAGGAAGTGATCCAGGCCTCTAAAACCTGGGAATTGGGAATTCCTCTGCAGGTGGAAAACATGAGAAGCTAGGTCAGTTAACAAAAATTCTACAATTCCTCGCCGGAATTATCCAAATTTATCTTAGTTTTGCGCCTTCAATAAAGACAATCCACGACGTTTATAAACAGATAATCATGAAAAAAGAGCTTCATCCAGCAAATTACCGTTATGTAGTGTTCAAAGATATGAGTAACGGCTATAGTTTTTTAAGCCGCTCTACTGCTGCTACCAAGGAAACGGTTAAGTGGGAAGACGGAAACGAATATCCCCTTATTAAATTGGAGATCTCTAACACTTCTCACCCTTTCTTTACAGGTAAGAATGTATTGGTGGATACGGCAGGACGTATTGATAAATTCAAGAAAAAATACGCTAAGAAATAAGTATTATTCAGAAATAGTTTCCCTCCGCAAACCGGGGGGATTTTTTTTGCCCTCCCTTTTCCTGCCCTCCGCCTTATGTTCTACATTTGTTAAAGGCCTTACTATTTCAAAAACCATGAAGAAAATAGTATTTACAGAAGAATATTGCAGTCCCGAAAACCTGTTTCCCTTCACTTTAACCCGGCAGATCCAGGATATCCGCATTGGCATCCTCACTATTCGCCAGAAATGGGAAATGGCACTTGGCCATACGTCCTTCGATAAATTTGAAAATGATTACAAGGATATCCAGCGTGGGATTAAACTGGAAAGCTTTATTGAAAAGGACACGGTTTTTCTCATCCATGGAAATGTTTTGCCCACACCGGCTCTTGTAAAGCAGGTTAAAAAACTAAAACATGGCCATTTTATTTCGCTTCCCGGTAAGGAAAGCATAGTGTATTGCATTTCGAGAGAACAGGTTATAGAGCCAAATAAAATCAAAGTAAATAAGGCCATTGAACTGGATGAAGAACCCGTAGAAATTTGTTATCCCTGGCAAATCACACAACTGAATGCAATGGCTTTGCAAATGGATATAGAACTGCTGAAGCCTGGTTTGAAAACGCAGAAGGCCTCTTCAACAAACAAATTATCCGGTAAAAATATTTTTATAGAAAAAGGGGCAAAGGTTGAACACTGTTATATTAATGCCGAAGAAGGCCCCGTTTTTATTGGTAGAAATGCACTGGTTATGGAAGGAAGCATGATCAGAGGTCCGGTTGCTATTTGTGAAAACGCTACCATTAAAATGGGAACAAAAATTTATGGTGCATCTACTATTGGTCCCAACTGTGTTGCCGGCGGAGAGATCAAGAATTCTGTGATGTTTGCTAATTCTAATAAAGCACACGACGGATACCTGGGCGATTCGGTAATTGGTGAATGGTGTAACCTTGGTGCCGGAACATCAAATTCTAACCTTAAAAACAATGCTTCAGAAATTTGTATATACACACCTAATGGTCCCACCAGCGCCGGAACAAAATGCGGGATGATGATGGGTGATTATTCAAAAACCGCCATCAATACATCGGTAAATACCGGGACAGTTATTGGCGTATGTGCCAATGTTTTTGGAAACGGGTTAACGCCAAAATATATCCCAAGCTTTTCCTGGGGAAGTGAAGGTATTCAACGTTACCGGATAGAGAAAGCTTTTGCTGATATCGAAAACTGGAAAGCTTTTAAAGGGCAAAGCCTTGGGGAAAATGAAAAATTTATACTGAAACATATCTTTGATCATTTTTAAAACTTATTTTTCAGACAAACCATTATGATGCGAAACCAAATTGCCGCTGCTAACTGGAAAATGAATTTAACTTACCAGCAGGCCGAGAAATTGTTAAGTGAAATTTTAGAAGCAGGAATAAAACTAAAACCTCATCACCGGGTGATCTTTGCTGTTCCTTATCCTTACCTGATCATGGCAGGAAGTGTTGTTGCCAATGAAAATGGATATGCCATAGCCGCACAAAATATTTACGAGAAAAAAAACGGGGCGTTTACCGGTGAGATATCGGTGGAAATGTTGCAGTCGCTTGGCGTAAAATATTGCATTATTGGCCATAGTGAAAGAAGAGAATATTTCCGGGAATCCAATTCCGTGCTTGCCGAAAAAATTGATCTCTGCCTGGAGTATCAGGTAACACCCATATTCTGTTGTGGCGAAGCATTGGAGATCCGCGAGAAAAATGGCCAGAATGAATACGTTACAAAACAGCTTGAAGAATCACTGTTTCACCTCGATGAAAATGCTGTTAAAAATATCATTATCGCCTATGAACCTATTTGGGCAATTGGAACGGGCAAAACGGCAAGCCCTGCGCAAGCCCAGGAAATGCATGCGCATATTCGTTCTGTAATTGAAAAAAAATATGGTGCTGATGTGGCCTCTTCCATTTCTGTGCTTTATGGAGGAAGTGTAAAGCCATCCAATTCCCAGGAAATCTTTGCATCGCCCGATGTGGACGGAGGTTTGGTAGGAGGTGCTTCCCTTGTTGCAAAGGATTTTATTGAAATCATCAAATCGCTTAAATAATTAAACCGAACCCTCAATATTATATAGTAGTTGTTCAAAAGAACCATTTTCTCTTAAGGTTTCTAAAACTCCGTTTGATTGTGAACGGAACCCAGATATATGCACTGGTGAAAGAAAAGCCCATAGTAGTAAATATGCCCACCAATCCTTCACGTATAGTTGTTACCGATGGATTTCATATTACCAAACCAATGGAGATCTCTTATTCTTTGAGAAGAACCTATTATTTTAAAATTGTTTGCGGCATTGAGAACGACCAGCTTTTTGTTGGACTTATCCTTGCAGCCATTGTATATATGATGGGATTAACTTCCGGAATTCTCTTCCTTCAATTTCTCAGCCTCACTCCGGTACTTTATTTTCTTTTCATTTATTATATAAAGCGAAAAGAATTCATCCAGATCAGGCCTGTCTGATTAAAATATATTTCCCGATGTCAAATCGAAAAAAGATCCTCTGGCTGGTTAGCTGGTATCCCAACCGGAAAGATCTTTTCGACGGTGATTTTATCCAGCGACATGCAAGGGCTGCAGCTATTTACAATGATATTCATGTAATTTTTGTAAAAGGCGATGAGGATGTTTTAATTGAAGAAGAAGAACTAAGTAAGGCAACCGGACTTACAGAGCAGGTGATCTATTATCGCAAAAAGCAAGGAGTCATTGGCGCTTTGTATAATTTTTTTACCTGGAAGAAAACAATTCGAAGAGCAATTGATGCATACATTGTTCAACAGGGAATGCCCGGTCTCGTTCATGTTCATGTTCCATGGAAGGCCGGCCTTGCCGCACTATATGTAAAAAAGAAATATGGGATTTCTTTTGTGATAACAGAGCATTGGGGCATTTACAACAACAATCTGGAAGATAGTGTTGCGCAAAGACCGGCATATTTCAGGCATTACCTGGAAAAGATTTTCAGCCAGGCTGCCGCTGTGATTACGGTCAGTGATTTTCTTGGAAGATCTCTTATTGAATTCGGTGTTACAAAGAATTATACTGTTATTCCAAATGTTGTTGACACCACTTTGTTTTTTCCCCGGAAGGAAAAATATCAACGCTTCAGTTTCATCCATGTATCTAACATGGAGCCTGTTAAAAACGTTCACCAGATATTACGCGCCTTTGCACGCTACGTTGAAGAAGGGGGAGAAGATGTGCAGCTGATTCTGGCAGGAAACAGGAATGATGAGGTAAAAATTTTTGCGGAAAGTTTAGGTATGCTTGACCGGCTTGTTTTTTTCCGTGGCGAAATATCCTATCGCGAGGTTGCAGAAGAAATAGGTAGAAGCCATTGCCTGGTAATGTTCAGTAGTTCCGAAACTTTCAGCTGCGTTACCGCTGAAGCCCTTTGTTCGGGAGTTCCCGTGATTGCATCGGCTGCAGGTGCCCTCCCGGAACTGGTAAATCACAGCAATGGCATTCTTGTAGAACCGGGTAACATTAATGACCTGGTGAAAGCTTTTGGGTGGGTAAGGCAAAACCCCGGTTTTAACCCTGCAGCCATTTCCGCCGAAGCTTCGGTAAGATTTGGATACCCTTCCGTAGCGGAAAAATTCCGGCAATTTTATGCAGAATTCCCTCCGGGCAGTAAATTATGAGCTGTTAAATGGATGAAATAGGAAAAACCTAACAAATCAGGCAGTTTCATCATAAAATACTTCCTATCTTTGCGCCTCTCGTTGAAAAACGGGATATTGCCTGAAGAGGCCCAACAAGTTCGGTACCTGAGTGCCGGCGCCTCAAGGGTGGAACTGGAAAAGCATTCAAATGCCAAAAGTAAAAACAAACTCCAGTGCCAAGAAACGTTTTAAAGTAACGGGCACAGGAAAGATCACTCACCAGCGATCATTCAAACGTCACATCCTGACGAAAAAATCTAAGAAACGTAAGCGTGCATTATCTAAAGATGGTATGGTTGCAAAATCTCATATGGATTTTGTAATGCGCCTGTTGCGTTTGAAATAATCAAACGATAACCAATTTTAAACTTTAAAATTATTAAGATATGCCACGTTCAGTAAATGCAGTTGCTTCCAAAGCACGCAGGAAAAAAATATTAAAACAAGCCAAGGGCTTTTATGGCAAACGTAAAAACGTTTATACCGTTGCCAAAAACGTAGTTGAAAAAGGTATGACCTATAGTTATGTAGGTCGTAAGCTTAAGAAAAGAGAATACCGTCGCCTGTGGATCGCCCGTATCAATGCGGCCGTTCGCGAGGAAGGACTTACCTATTCTCAGTTCATTAACCTGGTTAATAAAAAAGGAATTGAACTTGACAGGAAAGTACTGGCCGACCTGGCTATGAACAACCCTGAAAGCTTCAAATCACTTGTTGCACAGGTTAAATAATGAATGACCTTATTTTTAGAAAGCCGGATGCCCTTGCATTCGGCTTTCTTTTTGTATATCGCAAACTTTTACATTTGTAAAACTTTTTGTTCACTGAGCAATCATTTTAAACCCATCAATGGACAACTCTTATTTAGACCTCGTTCAGCAAACATTCAACTTTCCCCAGGAAGGATTAGAAGTAAAGGAAGGATACCTTCAATTCAATGGATTAGATATTAAAGCCCTGATTGATAAATATGGTACGCCCATGAAGCTTACCTACCTGCCCAAAATTGGTATGCAGATCAACAAGGCCCAGGAAATGTTTGCCAAAGCCTTCAAAAAGCATAAATATGAAGGTGAATACTTTTATTGCTATTGTACAAAGAGCTCTCACTTTTCATTTGTTGTGGAAGAAGCTCTTAAGCATAATATTCATATTGAAACTTCCTATGCTTACGACATTGAGATCATTAAAAAACTTTTCGAAAAGAAAAGGATCACCAAAGACACTTACATTATCTGTAATGGATTTAAACAAAAAAATTACACCCGCAGGATCGCCCAGTTGATCAATGGTGGTTTTAATAATGTAATTCCCATTCTTGATAATAAAGAAGAATTGCTTGCCTATAAAAGGTCGGTAAAAAAACCATTCAAACTCGGAATACGTGTAGCTGCTGAAGAAGAACCCAACTTTCCTTTTTATACCTCAAGGCTGGGAATCAGAACAAAAGATATCCTTGAATTTTATGTAGATAATATTGAAGGATATGAAGACAAGTTCCAGCTTAAAATGCTCCATATCTTTCTGAATAAAGGCATTAAGGATGATATCTATTACTGGTCGGAACTGAATAAGATCATCAACCTTTACTGCCAGTTGAAAAAGATCTGTCCGGAACTCGACTCACTGAATATCGGTGGTGGTTTTCCCATCAAGCACTCGCTTGGTTTTGAATACGATTACCAGTTCATGATTAATGAAATTGTTGGAAACATTAAGGCTGCATGTAAAAGAAATAAAGTGCCCATGCCCAACATCTTTACCGAATTTGGAAGTTATACGGTGGGTGAAAGTATGGCCCACATTTACAGTGTTATTGGCAACAAGGTGCAGAACGACCGGGAAACCTGGTATATGATTGATTCGTCTTTTATTACCACGCTACCTGATACCTGGGGTATTGGTGAAAAATTCCTGATGCTCCCCATTAATAAATGGGACCAGGATTACCAGCGGGTGGTGTTGGGTGGTATAACCTGCGACAGCCATGATTATTACGATTCGGAAGAACATATCAATGAAGTTTTCCTTCCCAAAGTAGTAGGCGAAGAACCCTTATATGTTGGCTTTTTTCATACCGGTGCCTACCAGGACCAGATCAGTGGATATGGAGGAATTAAACACTGCCTGATACCATCACCCAAACATATTATTGTTGATAAAGACAAAAATGGCAAACTGGTTGACTGGGTCTATGCAAAAGAACAATCGGCCCAAAGCATGCTGAAGATACTGGGATATATAAAATAGGAATGATCAAATTGTTAGCATAAAAAGAAGCCGTCTCATTTATAAATGAGGCGGTTTTTTCTTTTGAGTCTTTGTTCAAATTTGGTTTTGATTTTTGCCTGTTGAGTGGATGAGTGTTGTTTGTGTTACTTAAATTTTGAAAAAAGGC
>JAEZCV010000175.1 GCA_023429985.1 Bacteroidota bacterium
AAGGATAGAACAACCTCTCATATTAATATCCCATTGCTATTTGAATGAGCACCAACTCTGCGCACTTTGCGCCTCCTCCGTGCCCTTTGCGTTTGCCTTTAATTTTAGTTCCCAGATTGGGGTTTCACGAAATGAATACAGAGGTAGCGCTATACCTACCTGTCTTTATCAATTACATTCCTGATAGCATTTAGCGCTTTCAGGGAAATCATGTTGTCTTTCATCCAGTTAGTATCAATGTGATTGAAATAGGCAATTACAAGATCTCTTTCCGGATCAACAATCAGCGCCTGTCCACCAAAGCCTCCTTTCATCATAATGCCTTCCCGTGCAAAATCCCATTGGTAACCCCACTGGAATTTGGCAAATCCAAGGTCGGTTTCCGGGGTTGCAAATATTTGACGTAGTTGAGCAAAGCTTATGTGCTTTTCTTTATTGGCAAGTATTTCACTATTAGTATAAAGCATTCCAAATCGCGCAAAGTCTCTGAGTGTTGCGGATATGCCACCGTGTGTCCATGGAATGCCTTTGCCTGATACACATACATAGGCATTGGAAGTTGCACCCATAGGTTTCCAAATTCTTTCCGACACCAGGCTCGCATATTTTTGCCCTGTAACTTTTTCAGCAATCCAACCTAGTATGAAGGTGTTCATTGAATGGTATTCTGCTTCTTTGCCTGCAGGCAATTTTCTTTGAATGGAGGCAACATAGTTGAAAACATTATTTACAACACTATCTACTACAGGCAGTAAGCCCAATGCTTCTTCAAAAGAATAATACAGGTGTTGCGGATTTGTAAATCCTCCCATGTTTTCAGAAGTTTCAGAGCCTTTCATTCCGGAACGCATGTTAAGAATGTCTTTTACTGATGTGCCTTCCCAATCAGTATTTTTAAGTTCAGGAATATAAGTTTCAACAGGAAGGTCGGCACTTATCTTTTTTTCATTTATTAACTGGGTTATGAGTGTGGAAGTAATAACTTTTGTGCACGATTGTAAGGTATGTTGTTCCCCTGGAAGCATACTGAAATATCTTTCGTAAACAATCCTGCCTTTATGCACTACAATAAAACTGTTGATATGCAGTTTGGTTAAGTAGGCATCAAAGCTTATACTATCCTGACCCGATTTTAGTTTTATATTCTCAATTCCTTTTAAAGGTGTTTCGGAAAATTTGTAGGATGTTTCTGGCTTATAAATAATTGCTGTTGGAAAAAATTCCGACATGAACCTGAAGCTGTAATGCGACAGACGTCCGCCAATGTCCCAGCGGCTTTTACCTATGCTGTCGTGAATGGCATTAGCTTCATTTACTGAATAATGCAATTGTTGAGAATAGGAGCTGGAAAACATTCCTGTCAGAATTGTTGCTATCACTAGTTTTATAGTATGCATAATTGTAATTGAGACATTTGAATAGCGCAGTTCAATAAAGGACTTCAAATCCTGAAATACCTTGTTCAATACCAATTTACATCAACCGCTCCATATTTCAAGATTTATGGGTTTGCCTCTAACCATTGAACATAATACCAGGTTTGTTCTCCCCACTATAGGTCACTCCCTTTACTCTTTTTGGTTATCGATCTCTTTAAGTGAAACAAACATTTTTGCCACTTAATAAAACCTAAAAAAATGATACTTAGAAGATTTATGGTCACCGCAATGGTTTTAAGCATTTTTGGGCTCATGGCATGTTCCAAAAGTTCTTCTGCGGCACCCGGACCCGTTTCAAAGCATTCTGCCCAGGCAGTTTTGTTCTGGAATGAAATTGCTTATGAAGCTTTTGGAGGAAAGCTTTACCAGCATTCACTCATGGCCTCACGCATCAATGCCATGGTACAACTGGCCATTCATGATGCATTGAATGGTATTGAAGAAAAATACCAGCGCTATGCATTTCAGGGAAAGGATTACGAAGCCGAACCTGTTGCGGCAACTGCGGCTGCCGCATACAATATTCTTGTTAATGAAATTCCAACAAGCAAGAACTATTTAGATTCTATGCTTGCTATATCTCTTGTTGACGTGGCAGATGATGATGCCAGGGCAAGGGGGATGGCTCTTGGAAAGCATGCTGCTCTTGCCATCCTGGCGTTAAGAGCAAATGATGGTTCAGCAGCAAATCCTATTGTTGCAGTTGAACCTTCTAATGTTGCGGGAGTTTACCAGCCCGTACCTCCTTTCGATTTCCAGTTTGCTCCCTTCTGGCAGGATGTACCTGCGTTTACGCTTACGAGTAAGCAGCAGTTCAGGTGTATACAATTCCCGGCCATTACAAGTGCACAATACACAGCCGATTTTATTGAAGTAAAAGAATTCGGAAAAATGAACAGTAATGTTCGTACCCCCGATCAAACAGCCATTTCTAAATTCTGGTATGAGATCTCCGAAGCGGGATGGAACCGTGTTGCAAGAACGGCTATAGTAAATAAGCAAATGAATATGCTGGAAGCCGCCAGGTTGCTTGCGCTTGTTGATATGGCAATTGCAGATGCCTATATTGGTGGCTGGGATTCAAAAATTCATTATGATCTGTGGAGACCTTATACAGCCATCAGGAAGGCCGATATTGATGGTAATGAAAATACTCTGTTCGATGCTACCTGGGAACCATTTGAACCTACACCTCCCATTCATGATTATCCTTCCACGCATAGCGCCTTAGGTAATGCTGCCGCAACTGTTCTGGCAAAAATTATTGGAGATAATGTTACGTTCAGCATGAGTTCTCCAACAGCTTTGCCTGCAGGTTCGGTTAGAACATTTCAAAGTTTTTCACAGGCTGCAAAAGAGAATGCAGAGTCGAGGGTAATGGCGGGAATTCATTTTCGTTTTTCCTGCAATGCAGGGTTGAAACTGGGTGAAGATATTGGTAACTGGGCAGTGAATAATTATTTGAAGCCATTATAAATTTTTCATTAAGGTTAGATGAATAATTGATGATGTAAAAGCCTTAAAAATGGAACGCAGATTACGCAGATTGATCAGATTAACGCAGATGGGGATTTAGATTTCAATGCATATCGCAGAATACGTGGCGTATTATCCGCGACCATCTGGCCAATCTGTTTCATCTGCGTTCTATAAACGAAAAGGCAACCGCAAAGCAAAGATTAAATCTTTTGTGTTCCAACAGACCACATGTTTCCGGCATAATCTTTAAACGTTGCGCGTTTATCGGGATCGTTCTCGCGTGTTTTGGGTGGTTCAATAATTTCACAACCTGCATGCTTTGCTTTTTCAAATGTTTCATCTACATCGGCAACATAAACATGTAATACCAATGGAACCGGTGGAAATCTTTCGTTTGCATCAGCAAGCATAATAACAGAATCGTCTATTTGAAATTCGGCATGCAGGATAGTGCCATCAGCATTATCATACCGCCTCAGTTCTTTTGCATTGAATATTTTTTCCAAAAGACTTATAAATTTCCCGGCATCGTTCACAATGAAATACGGTGAAACAGAATTGTATCCGGTGGGTTTAAATTGGTTCATAATGTTAGATTTTGTTTAGAAAACAACAAGATATTAATATGCGTCGATTTTTCAATCAATGATGTGTTTCACGATAAAGGCTCGGGTCGAGGTGCGCTACCTGCAGGTTTGCTCTTGTCGTCGGGCAGTTTAATAAATTCCTGGTTGTCGTTGGGAGGAAGTATGATGCGGCCCTGCTTCCAGTCTTCCTTGGCCTGCTCGATGCGTTCCTTTCGTGATGAAACAAAATTCCACCAGATAAACCTTTCACCTAATGGTTCTCCGCCCAGTAGCATCAGTGTTGTTTTTTCCCTGGCTTCCATCACCGGGTCGGCACCTTTGATAAACACCAGCATTTGTCCAGCAGTATATGTTTGTCCTGCCATTTCAATACTTCCTTTCACAATATAAATTCCTCTTTCGCTATGTTCTTTTGGTAAATCAAGCCGTGCGCCTGCATCCATTTCAACATGTAAATAAAATAATGGAGAATGGGTTTGAACATCATTTCTTAATCCATAAGCATTGCCTGCGATGAGACGCATCCAGATCCCTTTATCGGTATAAACCGGAAGTTGATGTGGTTTGTAATTGTTGAAAGATGGCTGATCTTCTTCCGACTTCTCAGGTAATGCTACCCATGTTTGTATCATTTCCAGTCCGCCTGCCAGTGCTGCCGGATCTTCAAATCTTTCCGAATGTGCAATACCGCTTCCTGCCGTCATCCAGTTTACTTCTCCGGGAAGAATGATTTGTTCAACGCCAAGACTATCGCGATGCGTTACCTGTCCGCCAAACAAATAACTTACGGTTGATAAACCAATATGCGGATGCGGTAATACATCCATGGAAGAAGGCGTTGCAGGCATTTGAGCTATTGGTCCTGCATGATCCATGAATATGAATGGACCTACCATGCGGCGAAGACGAAAGGGCAGTATGCGTTTTACCTGAACAGCTTCGCTGATGGCAGCAGCGCGCGCCTGGATGACGATGTCGAGCATGGGAAAGTTTTGGTGAATTTAATAAATTGACGGGTTTAGAATTAAAACTTCCTGGTGAAATGTTTAGTGTAAACTATCCGCTTAAAAGTTGATATAGTTATGAGTTAACATAAAGTTGCTGCAGCAGGTTTTGCCACAGTATATATAACTTGCAATAAGATTTAATTTGACTTTTGAACTAAGTTTTATGATAGTTGATAGTAATCAATCGCTTCAACAAAAATTTACTTCCCTTGGGCCGGTTTCAGCTACAAGTATGGAGCAACTATTGAATTTAGCTAACCGAAGGCAGGTTTCAAAAGGTGAAACAATTTTACGATTAGGTGAAGTTTGTAATAAAATTATTTATGTAGAGGAAGGATGCCTGCGAACTTATTTTGACAAAGACGGCATAGACATTAATACAGATTTTTGTTTTGAGAATAGTTTTACAACGAACCTGAAAAGTTTACGTTCAGGGATGCCATCTGAGTCGGTAACAGAAGCATTAGAACCTGCGGTGCTGTATGAATTTGACAAGGATGAACTTTTGAACCTTTATAGCCTATCTCCGGAAATTGAATCTTTGGGAAGAAAACTTATAGAAGAACTTTTGCTGGCCCAGGAAGAACACGCTCAATGGTTTAAGCTTTATACACCAAAGGAACGCTACATATATCTACAGGATCATAAACCGGAATATCTTCAAAGGATCAGCCTCTCGCATCTTGCTTCCTATTTAGGTATTGCCCGTGAAACATTAAGCAGGATAAGAAAACGGAATGCCTAGTATTTTGTGACGATCGTCACAGGAAAGAATAACTCACCCCATAGAAATTTGCATTCATAAATATTATTATGAATATAATCAACAAAACTATTGTGAGCGATTATATAAAGAAGATCTGGAATGAAAAGCAATTTGATAAATTGGATCAATTCCTATCGGAAGATTTTACCGACCATTCATTGCCGCCTGCATATCCTGCAAATAAGGAAGGAACTTTACAATGGATTTTAAGTTTTGGAGATTCATTTGAGCATAAAACTTTCATAGAGGAAATAATTGGAGAGGGCAATAGAGTTGTGTTGAAACTGCAGTTGCAGCTAAAGCATATTGGAGTGTGGACGGGTATTGATCCCACTCAGGGGAATGTGCATACCAGCGGTTATCGTTTATTTAAACTATCTGAAAATAAGATCATTGAACATTGGGCAATGATTGATGGCAATAGAATTGAGAATATTCTCAGGGAGAAAGTTGAAAAGAGTGCCCAATAAACTAAACAACTAAACCTCCTCTCTAGCTTCCCTGCTTCCTCACATACTTCGTCAATATTACAATTACCTGTCCTTCTATTTTTCCTTCAATTTGTTCTGTGTTGTTTTCTACGAGTCTGATGTTTTTTACTACCGTTCCTAATTTGGCATTGAGCTGTGAGCCTTTTACATCCAGGGAGCGCGTGAGAACAACCGTATCGCCTTCATTTAATACATTTCCGTTGGCATCTTTATGCAGATCCACGCTGCCATCATTTTCATGATCACCGGTTGCTTTTGCCCATGCAAGGTTTTCTTCATCTAAGTACAACATGTCCAGGTTTTCGGCTGCCCAACTTTCATTTCGAAGGCGGTTTAGCATGCGCCAGGCCATTACCTGCACACCGGGAACTTCGCTCCACATGGTTTCTGACAATACTTTCCAGTGTGCAGCATCCAGCTCTTCTTTTTTTTCTATTTGTGCTTTGCACCTGGCGCAGATCATTATGGTGTTGTTTTCATTGCTGCGGTCCTGTGGTGGTACTTCGTAAAGGGAAATGTTTTCTGGTGATTTGCATAGTTCGCAACTGTTGTTACGGCGTGTAGAGATGGTTGACTGGAGGTTCATGCGGCGAAGGTGGTGATAATTTTTTTAATTACGGTTTTGAACCAGGGTAATTTTGAACCACGGAGGCACGGAGGCACAAAGGAACACGGAGGTTGATTTATTGTTAAGGATGATTTTAAATTTTAGCATTTTTAGAACTTAAGTACATTGGCACAAAATATAAAAGCTTTTTGAACAACAAAACGCTGTTAAAACTCCGTGTTCCTTTGTGCCTTTGTGTCTCTGTGGTTCAAAAACCGAAGTTTAAATCATCATCTTTCAAAAAGAATCATTTCACTTCCAGGAACCCCTTTGCATTCTCCTTTATCTTTCTCTCCGATTGCAAAAAACTAATCACCTTCCAGGCCTTTTCTTTTTTGATCTTTCCTAACTGGCTAACCAGCTTATTAATGGTGGTGGGCCCGGTTCTTACAATCTGTATAATATGCTTTGCTATTTTTTCAAATTCTTCTTTCGATAATTCACTTCCCTTCTTCTCCAGGCAATTATCGCAAATGCCACAGGGTTTTGCACCTTCATCTCCAAAATATCTATTGATATAAAAACTGCGGCAATCTTTTGTAGCAATATATCCGAGCATTGTTTTTACACGTTCCACAAATGTATCCCGGCGCTTATTATAGCTTACATGATCAAAAGAAAGCTCCCCGGCCATCACACGGTTCTTTAAGAAATAAATATGAGGATCGTTTGACTGTGCATTGTATTCAATGATGCCGGCGGCTGCTATGTTTTTTAATTCCTTCCTGATTTCATTTTCTCCCTTCCTGTCAAGCTTTGCCAGAAATGCTTCTGAAACAAATGCAGGAAAATCAAAAATGCCTTCATAGGTTCTTAAAAGAATGGTGGTTAAACTGTTCAACTGAGGATTAGCTTCCTGGAATGCTGTCAACTCTTCGCGGCTACAGGTAAATTGTACGGTTGATGGAGTGAACGATCTTTCGCTGATCTCGAACCAGCCATCCTGCTGCAGTGCTTTTAGAGCATATAATGTTTCGGTTGACTGCAGCTTAAAATTCTTTACAAAGGTTTCGAAACTGAAAGGAAAACTTTGATCTTCCCCGGTATATACAGGCATCTGTAAATAATTTACCAGCGCATTGTAAACCTTACGGATCTGTTCAAACGAAGGGTAACGATTCAGGTGTGAGAATTCAAGTTCTTTCAAATCCTTCCTGTCGTGTAATAAAACCGTGTATGATTTCTTGCCATCTCTTCCTGCTCTCCCGGCCTCCTGGTAATAGTTTTCAAGGCAGTCAGGACTATCAACATGTATTACAACTCTTACATCCGGTTTGTCAATACCCATTCCAAATGCATTGGTGCAGACCATTACCCGCGTTTTGTTGTTGATCCAGTCAAGTTGTTTCTGGTTGCGCACTTCTCCGCTTAATCCTGCATGGTAATGATCGGCAGTGATGCCATTCATTTTTAAAACATTGGCAATGTCGGTGGTTCTTTTCCTGCTCCTGCAATACACAATAGCGGTGCCCGCAACTTTTTGAAGTATCTCCACCAGTCGCGGTATTTTTGTTTCCACCTCAAAAACACTATAGGAAAGATTCTTCCTTTCAAATGATTGCCTGAATAATTGGGGTGATGTAAATCCAAGTTTATCACAAATATCTTTTTGAACATCGTCTGTAGCAGAAGCCGTTAATGCCAGCATTGGTTTTCCTGGAAGTTCGGTTCTTAATTCAGCGATCCTTAAATAGGAGGGACGAAAATCATACCCCCACTGCGATATGCAATGCGCTTCATCAACGGCAATGAAGTTTACATCAATTGCAGGTAAATATTCTTTGAACAGAGACGTTTCCAGCCGTTCGGGAGAAACGTAAAGAAATTTGAAGTAATCGCTTGTGGCATTCTTCAGCGTTTGCACCACATCTTTTCTTTGCATGCCCGAATGGATCAGCAATGCCGGAATGCCTCTTTTCTTCAGGTTGTCAACCTGGTCTTTCATTAAGGCAATCAATGGAGAAATTACAATACAGATTCCTTGTTGTGCGAGTGCGGGAACCTGGAAGCAAATGGATTTGCCTCCACCTGTGGGTAGAATGGCAAGTGTATCCTTTCCTTCCATCAGGGATCTTATGATTTCTTCCTGCAAGGGACGAAAACCATCATAACCCCAGTATTTTTTTAATATGCTTTTTGGTTCCATCATTCCGCCTGCTTTTTCAGCAATGCCTGTATTTTTTTATAACACAACAACGATTGTTGTTTTACTAATTCAATTTCTCCTTCACCTGCAAGTTTTAATTCTGCAAAAACCTCCATTGATGCATCAATAACCCGCAGCGATTCCACTGCACCCACTAAATATTGCTTTCTTTTTTTCTTCGTTGCAAATACGCCCTGGGCAATATTAATAAATACAATTATGGCGGCATCTCTTAAATAAACAGAAAGTTTTGTTTTTTCCTTCTCGTGCATCTCCCGTGAAATTGCATAACATTCTATGGCCAGGAGCCTGGAAAGATGATAGATCTCACGCTTTTTTTCTGAAAGAGGGACGGCCATCCGGGAGGGTGTGTTTTGGCAACAAAGTAAAAATTTTCTTTCAATCAACCTTTTTTACATAAAGCCTGAGCGAGTTGGCTGCCAGAACTACATCGCTCAATCCCATTACCAGGGCGGCAAATCCCGGACTTAAAAATCCTAATGCAGCTACAGGTATGGCTACGATGTTATATGAAAATGCCCAAAAAAGGTTTTGTTTAATAGTAAGAAAAGTGTGTTTTCCAAGACCTAACGCAGTAGGAAGTTTTTCTATACCGCTATTCATCAAAACCACCTGCGCACTTTGCATAGCCAGCTGGGAAGCTTCACTGATGGAGATTCCAATAGTGGCTTTTGCCAGCGCCGGTGCATCGTTTATGCCATCGCCCACCATAACGGTAGGTTGTTGCCCACTCAATGTTTCAATCTTTTCCAGTTTTTGCTCTGGACTTTGCCCGGCAAAAACTTCATCTATTCCTAAGTTATCGGCCAGTGCTTTTGATTTTGCATGCCTGTCGCCACTAAGCAAAATGGTTTTAATATTTTTCGATTTGAAAAATGAAACTACAGCAGCCGATTCTGCTCGAACCTCATCCTTCATATCTATCCATCCAACAAGTTTATTATTTTTTAAGATGTAGATGTTGTGATGATCTTCGGAAGTAATTCCTTCAGCAATTGCATAAGAACCCAGTTCGTAATAATTACCTTCTTTATCTTCCGCCTTCATTCCGCGTCCGCGTATTTCTTCAATGGTCTTCCATCTTATTTCATCTTTTGATTTCCATTTCAATGCAATGGTTTTTGCTAAAGGATGTGCAGAGTATTTTTCAAGGGAGAAAGCAATTCTTTTAAATTCTTCTTCATCAATATCAAAAAATTTATAGTCTTCAATTTCGAATTTTCCCGTAGTTAAGGTTCCTGTTTTATCGAATACCACCTGCCTGATATCTTTAAATAATTCCAGGCTTTTGGCATTGCGAAAGAGGATTCCATTTCTTGCTCCGCGTCCCAGTCCAACTGCAATGGCTGCCGGAGTTGCCAGTCCCATGGCGCATGGACAAGCAATTACCAGAACAGCAATGCTTCTTAAAAGCGATGGCGTGAATGAACCCAGAATGATCCAGTTAACAACAAGTGTTATCAATGCGATCACCAATACAACCGGTACAAAAATGGCACTGATCTTATCGGCCATTTGCTGCATGGGCGGTTTTTCACCCTGGGCTTTTTTTACAAGGTTGAGAATATTAGAAAGAACTGTATCGTTTCCTGCAGCAGTAACCTGCGCTTTCAAGGTTCCGCTTTCCACAATGCTTCCACCGATGATGGCATCTTTTGCATGTTTATGCACGGGTAAACTTTCTCCCGTTATGATGGCTTCGTTCACATGGGCATCGCCCCATAGTATTTTGCAATCAACCGGAACCTGTTCACCTTCGCGGATTAATACCAGGTCGCCCACTTTAAGCTGTGTGCTTTCCATAGGAAAGATCAGTTCTTTATGATCGCCGTCAAAAGCAATCATGTTAGCCATGATCTTTTGCGATTTCACAAGAGTTTTCAGAGAGCTTTGGGTTGACTTTACCGATGCTTCTTCTAATAAATTTCCCAGTAAAACAAGTGTAATGATGGTGGCTGATGTTTCGAAGAATAAAAAATCTTCACCCAGACCCATGATGGCACCTGTAAGGCTATAAATAAATGCTGCTGCTGCACCAATGGTAATCAGCACATTCATATTTGGAACACCATTGCGCATGCTTTGCCAGGCCGACCTTCCGAAATAGCGCATGCCAACAATAAATACAGGCAGGCTAAGTGCCAGGTTGATCCATGGATTCATCAGGAATTGAATATGAATTCCAGGGATCATGTGCAACATCAAAACCAATGTAAATGGAAAGCAGAACCAGAATTTTTCTTTGGTAGTGGAAAGAAAGGATTTTTTGGTGATAGGTGTTTCGCCATCATTCACCTGGTAGCCCAGTGATTGAATTCCTTTTGCGATAAGATCGGGTGCACGGCCTGAAACTTCAAAAGATACATCCCCATCAATCGGGTTAACCACAACATTTTGTGCACCCTGTTGCTTGAGAAAATTATTTATGGTCAGCGCACAATTGGCACAAGTCATTCCATCTACTTTCCATTGGATCTTTTCCATGGGGCAAAGGTAGGGAGGAGTTTAGGTTTAGGGGGTTAGGGGTTAAGAGGTTTAGGTGTTTAGGGGTTTAGGTGTTTAGTCGTTTAGGGTTAAGAGGTTAATGGGTTTAAGGGTTTAGGTGTAGGTGTTTAGGCGTTTAGGGGATAATAAAAATAAAGGGTTATTCTAAACGCCTAAACGCCTAAACGCCTAAACGCCTAAACGCCTAAACGCCTAAACCCCCTAAACGACTAAACTTCAAAAAACCTAGGTTTGCAATATGGAATTCAATGTTTCAATAGAGGAACTTGAAATATTTGCAAAGAAATTCTGGAAAGAGGTTACATCTCCTTCTGTATTTGCATTTCATGGGCCGATGGGTGCAGGAAAAACAACCCTGATTGAAAGTCTTTGCCGGGCGAAGGGAGTGAAGTCTCATATGAGCAGTCCAACGTTTTCCATCATCAACGAATATGCATTTGAGGAAGAGGGAGAAGAAAAGATCATTTATCATATAGACCTTTACCGGCTGAAATCGGAGGAAGAAGCTATCCAGGCAGGTGTAGAAGACTGTATTTACAGTGGTTCAACCTGTTTTGTGGAATGGCCTGAAAGGGCTGAAGGATTGTTTGATGAAAACACGATTCATGTTTATGTAGAACCGCTTACTGAGGGTATAAGGCGGGTAAAATTAGAGATGCCTGCCCATGTTTCGCAGAACAATCGTAATTTGTAAGCCGAAATTGAAGCCGAAGCCTTGCTATGTCGCAACACAAACCTTTTGTAAGTACATCATTCAGTTACGAAACTTTAGAGGAAACCCTTGATATCAAGCCTAAAGGAGCAAGGCTGAATATTGGAATTCCCAAAGAAATTGCCTTCCAGGAGAACAGGATAGCGCTCACGCCTGATGCCGTTAGCGTGCTGGTTAGCAATGGACACGAGGTTACCATTGAACATAATGCAGGTGAAGCAGCGCATTTTGCCGATCGCGATTACAGCGAGGCAGGAGCCAGGATCGCTTATAGCCGCGAAGAAGTGTACAAAGCGCCCATCCTGGTAAAAAGTGCTCCCGTAATTGAAGAAGAACTTCCTTTTTTACAACATAGTCAGCTGATCATTTCTCCCATTCATTTAAGTGTTCTGAAGGCAGAATTACTGCAACAGATGATGGCGAAAAGGATCACTGCCATTTCATTTGAAAACCTGAAGGACGATAGCGGAAGTTATCCCATTGTGCGTAGCATGAGCGAGATCGCCGGAAGTGCTGTAATGCTGATAGCTGCACAGTATTTAAGTTCGGCCAATCATGGAAAAGGGGTTTTACTGGGAGGGATTTCCGGTATCGCACCTACAAAAGTTATCATTATTGGTGCAGGCATCGTTGGCGAATATGCTGCCAGGGCGGCCCTGGCACTGGGCGCTTCGGTAAAGGTTTTTGATAACAGTGTTTATCGCTTAAAAAGGTTACAGAATAATATTGGACAACGTTTATGGACATCCGTAATTGAGCCGCGCATGCTTGCCAAGCAGTTAAAAACCTGCGAGGTGGCTGTAGGCGCACTTGCCTCCGAAACCGGGCGCACGCCTGTTGTTGTTACCGAGGAAATGGTAAGCAGCATGCGTCCTGGCAGTGTTGTTATTGATGTAAGTATTGACAGGGGCGGATGTTTCGAAACTTCCGAGATCACTACACACCAGAGCCCTGTTTATTTAAAATATGGTGTGATCCATTATTGTGTTCCGAACATTCCTTCGGGATTTGCACGTACGGCCTCCCAGGCCATCAGCAATGTGCTGATGCCCCTACTCTTAGAAGCCGGTGAAGATGGCGGCTTTGAACATATGGTATGGCACCAGATACACCTGCGCAGCGGCATTTACATGTTTAAAGGTGCCCTCACTAATTTTTACCTGAGTGAGCGTTTTAATTTGAAGTATACGGATTTGAATTTGCTGATAGCGAGCCAGAGATAGTGAATGGTGAATGGTGAATGGTGAATGGTGAATGGTGAGTGGTAGAAGCAAATTAATACAGATTGTTTAAAATTTTTCAAATCCATGTAAGAATTATCGGACAAGGTTTGACATAAATGAACAAAAGGATCTTACTATTTTTAATTCATTTATTTGTTCCAGTTTATTATTACAGTACGTGAATTAGTTTCCTTTAATTATAAAACACCAATGACAGTCTGGCCCTAACTCACTACTCACCATTCACCATTGACCATTCACCCTTTAATTTCCATAACAGAAATCCTTCTTTCGCAAAACTCATATTCCACCGGGTCGTTTGAGCAAACGATAAATAACCGGTTAGAACAATAATCTTTTACAAGAGAATGATATAATTCAATACCCTTATCATCAAGATTGCTGCAGGGCTCATCAAGTAAAACAATTTCGGTTTCGGAAAAGATGGCCTGTGCCAGCTTAACTCTTTGTTTCATACCCGAAGAGAAATTCCTGATCTGTTTATCACGGGCCGGTGTAAGCGAAATTTTTTCTATGATAAATTCAGGGTTGAGGCCTTTAATAAATGGCTTGAAGCCTGAATGAAATTGCAGGAATTCAATAAGCGTCATTTCTTCAATCAATTCCAGGTAAGGTGCACAGAATGAAATATTCCTGTAGATTTTTTCAGGATCGGAACCCCCGTAATCTATGGAGCCTTCACTCAGTTCCAGCATGCCACCAATGCATTGCAATAAGGTGGATTTCCCGGAGCCGTTCGGCCCTGTTATGGCTGTATGAATTCCAGATGAAAAATCAATATGGGCTTTGCGGAAGATCCATTCGCGGTTGAAACGTTTACCGGCATTGGTAAGATTAATCTTCATCGCCATTTTTAGAGTAGCGCTTGATCACACCAATGCGGGAATTGGAAATGAATTGAAGAATCTCTTCCCTGATCTCGTTATCCTCAACATTATTCTTTATCAGGTCAACTGCAGTGGTAGTGCTGTGGTTACCTACAAAAAGCAGGTGGTAAATCCTGGATATGGTATCTATCTTTTCTTTTGGAAAATTCCTTCTCTGCAAACCTACAATGTTCAGTCCCATATAACACATGGGTTCACGTGCTGCCTTTACATAAGGAGGAATGTCTTTCCTGATTACGGTATGTCCGGCAACATAAGTATGGGCACCTATTCGCGTAAACTGGTGTGCTCCTGCAAGTCCGCCAATGATTGCATACTCGCCAATTTCCACATGACCTGCCAGCTGAACTGCATTGGCAAGAATTACATTATTACCTACGATGCAATCATGTGCCACGTGGGCATAGGCCATTAATAAACAATTATCGCCAATAGAAGTTTTCCATTTATCTTTTGTACCGCGGTTAATGGTAACACATTCACGAATGGTTGTATTGTCGCCAATTTCAACTGTGGTTTCTTCACCAATGAATTTAAGATCCTGGGGTATGGCACCTAAAGTGGCGTTGGGAAATATCCTGCAGTTTTTACCAATAATTGTATGCGGAAATAAAACAGCATGCGACATGATATGCGTTCCATCACCAATGGTAACATTTTCATGCACAACAGCAAAGGGGTCTATGATAACATCGCTGCCCAGTTTTGCATTTGGATGTATGGACGCCAGAGGTGAGATCATAGATTAACTTTTGGTTTCTTTACTATTTGCGCAACCATTTCGGCTTCGGCTACCAGTTTATCGCCGACAAAAATAGTTCCTTTCATTTCACAAATGCCACGGCGTATAGGATTTATCAATTCCATTTTTAATATAAGTGTGTCGCCGGGAACAACTTTCTGTTTGAACTTACACTGATCGATCTTAAGAAAATAAGTATCATAATCATTTTCAGGATCATCCGGAATGGAAAGAATTCCTCCGGTTTGCGCCAGGGCTTCCACCTGCAATACACCGGGCATTACACAATTGCCAGGGAAATGCCCCATGAAAAATGGTTCGTTATAAGTAACATTTTTAATGGCAACTACATGATTATCGGAAAGTTCAATGATCTTATCGATCAAAAGAAATGGATAGCGATGGGGCAGTTTTTTTTCAATGGCATGTACATCAT
>JAEZCV010000001.1 GCA_023429985.1 Bacteroidota bacterium
TGTTCCATAACAACATCCAAAGGATGAAACTTGCATACAGTCTTTTATTTAGTATGCCGGGAACACCACTCATTCGATATGGTGATGAAATAGGTATGGGCGATGATCTTTCACTGGAAGGAAGAACGAGCGTTCGTACACCCATGCAGTGGTCGGGTATGAAAAATGGCGGATTTTCTTCAGCTGCTGAAACTGAATTGGTGCCCCCTGTTATTTCAAAAGGAGCGTTCAGCTTTGAAAAAATCAATGTACTAAAAATGCAACATGATGGAGATACATTACTAAACTGGATTGAACAACTGATCATAACGCGTAAGCAATGTGCCGAAATAGGAGCGGGCAAACTGGAAGTATTAAAATCCTCTCACGATCCGGTGCTGGTTCATCGTTTTAGCTGGAACGGAACCTGGTTGTATTGTATCCATAATCTTGCTGACATGAAATTCATTTGCAATAAAAAAGATCATGGAATTGAAGCAGGTAAAATTTTTGATGTATTAAGTGATGCATCTCCTTATGAAGACAACGATCTTGAAATTTCAATTAATCCATTTGGCTTTCGCTGGATCCGGATTGAAAATAAAAATGAATTATGATTGGATATCACGCTTCCCATGAACAATTCAGTCCTTCTGAATTATTGAAACTGGTAAAGCAGGCAGAAGCAGCAGGCTTTAAAGCCATTTCCAGTTCCGATCATTTTCATCCATGGAGTGAACGACAGGGACAAAGTGGTTTTTCTTTTGCCTGGCTCGGTGCCGCAATGGCGCAATCCAATTTGCCTTTTGGACTGGTCTGTGCTCCAGGACAACGTTATCATCCGGCCATTGTTGCGCAGGCTTGTGCAACACTGGAAGAAATGTTTCCCGGCAGGTTTGGAATTGCTTTGGGAAGTGGTGAGGCATTGAATGAAAGGATAACGGGTGAAAAATGGCCGGAGAAAGAAGAAAGAAACGCAAGGTTGCTGGAATGCTGGAAGATCATGAAGAAACTATTATCGGGAGAAAAGCTTACGCATTATGGAAGGGTAATAGTTGAAAATGCAAAGCTCTATACACTTCCGAAAAAGCCGCCACAAATGATAGGCGCTGCTGTTACTGCAAAAACAGCAGAATGGATGGGAGGCTGGGCCGATGGACTGATAACAGTGCACCGGCCGCATAAAGAATTAAAAGAAGTGGTAGATGCATTCAGGAAAAACGGGGGAGAAGGCAAACCCATTTTTTTAAAAGTGCAGTTATCATACGCTGGCTCTGCACAACAGGCACTTGATGAAGCATATGATCAGTGGCGTACCAATATCTTCGAAGGTTCTGTTTTAGCAGATCTGTGGAAAGTAGAACATTATGATGCTTTAGGTGAAATGGTGCAACCCGAACAAATGCATGAAATGGTGCGTATTTCAAATGATGTAGATCAACATATTAATTGGATCAGGGAAGATATGAAACTGAATTTTGATCGTATCATTCTTCATAATGTTGGCCGCAACCAGGAAGAATTTATTAAGGTTTTTGGGGAAAAGGTGTTGCCTGCTCTAGGCGATTAGTTCAATGGTATCGTGGTGAATTATTAATAAAAGCCAGCTCTGGTGTAAATAAGCCTATCTTTTCCATAGCTTATGAATAAAGGAGGACCGATTATTATTATTGAAGATGACCTGGATGACCAGGAAATGCTTACTGAAATATTTAAAAGTCTCGATTACTCCAACGAGATCATTTTTTTTGGTGATGGTGAAACCGCGCTTGAATTTTTGGTTTCAACTGCTATTGAACCTTTCATTATTTTTTCTGATATCAATATGCCTAAATTAAATGGCGTTGAGTTAAGAGAAAAAGTTCACAACAATGAGGACCTCAGGCTGAAATCAATTCCATATTTATTCTTTACAACAAGTGCCGAGCAAAAGCATGTTGTTGATGCTTACAGTAAATCTATCCAGGGTTTTTTTGTAAAGCCTTCTAAATACACCGAATTAAAACGCACCATCAGGATCATTGTTGAATACTGGCAGGAATGTGTTTCGCCGAATTATATTAAGTAGTGAATGGTGAGTGGTGAGTGGTGAGTAGTTTCCTGGCCAGATTTGCATGCTTCTGACTTTCGTTGCTTTCGTCTTTGCGAAGGTTTAATCCAACCGATCCCGGGGATTATAATTTTGCCACCCATTACATTTATGATATTTCAGGAAATGTAAAAAAACTCTTCCAGGAAAACAGGAAGATAGGTAGCCAGATGATTGATGTTACCAAAACCATAGAGTACGATTACGACCTGGTAAGTGGAAAAGTAAATGAGGTATTGTACCAGCCCAGGGAACTGGACCAGTATCTTTATAAATACAGTTATGACCTCGATAATAAAATAAGGGAAGTGCAGTCCGGAAGAGACTTCTCCACCTTAAGATATGATGCACGTTATCATTATTACCTGCATGGCCCTCTTGCCAGAACGGAGCTGGGACATGATATTGTACAGGGAATAGATTATGCCTACACCCTGCAAGGCTGGTTAAAAGCTATTAATGGAGTGCATATTAATGAAGATGGATCCAGCGAAAATTATGACCTGGGAGAGGATGGGGTACCCGGACTTGAAAGGGAGCATATTCCTGCTGATGTTTATGCTTATGGGCTTTCTTATTTTGAAACAGATTACCTGCCGGCCGACGACAGGGGAGGTGGGCATCCGGTAACGGGATATCAGTTTTCCTTTAATTCGCCTGGGAATCCATATACAGGCTATGAACTTTTCAACGGCAATATAGCGGCCACCAGTTTTTCCAGCCGTATGCTCAATGGAGGCAATGTATCTGGTTATAGTTACCAGTACGACCAATTGAACCGTTTGGTGAAGATGCGTAACCATGAAGCTTTTGGTAGGGGGAGTGACTGGCATTACGGAACTACCATAGATGATTATGCGGAGAATGTAACTTATGATGCGAATGGAAATATTAAATTCTATTCACGGAACGGCTCAAGCGCAGTAAATCTAAACATGGATGAACTGGAATACAAATATCCAAATTCTCAGGACAATAACCTTCTGGGATACGTACTTGACGACAAAAATTACACTCCAAATTATTCTGTAGACATTGATGAACAGTCTACAGACAATTATTTATATGATAAAATTGGAAATCTTATCCATGATGATGCCGGCGGAGTAGATATTATTACATGGAATGTATATGGAAAGATCAAAACGATTTACAAAACCGACGGTTCAAGGATATATTATTATTACGACCCTTCCGGAAACAGGATTGCCAAAAAACAGGTTCCTGCTTCTGAAGGAAGCGTAACCTATACATATTATTACCGCGATGCGCAGGGAAATGTACTGGGTGTATATACACAATCCGGACTGGAGCCCTGGCAGTGGGATGAGCAACATTTATATGGCAGCAGTCGTTTAGGTATGTGGAAGCCAGGCATTGGTATGAATAACGAAGTTCCCGATCCTTACGACGAAACAGTAATTGGAACGCGGCATTATGAACTGACCAATCATTTAGGCAATGTATTAACGGTGATCACCGACAAGAAGACCTACTCCGGCAGCTACTGGGAAGCCGAAGTGCTGAATGTAAACGATTACTATCCTTTTGGGATGATGATGCCGGGAAGGAAGTTTTCGGCTTCGGAAAGTTATAGATATGGGTTTAATGGGAAGGAGAATGATAATGAAATTTTTGGCAATGCAAATACAGTAAAC
>JAEZCV010000121.1 GCA_023429985.1 Bacteroidota bacterium
ACCTTTCCATTCAGCCTGATATGGTAAATACCCGCGGGAGCATTTTCCAGGTCTAATGTTTCAGTAACAGATCCACCTATATAACGGATCGTTCTCTTTTTAACAACCTGTCCCTGCATATTATAAACCGCCAGGTCATAATTTCCTTCTGGTAATTGCTGTAACTGCAGCGCAACTACCCCACTTCTTGAAGGGTTAGGATATACTAACAAGGATGCTCGACCGTTCTTATTGCTGATCTTCACTGAATGGCTGTAAATCATTTTGCCATCCATTTCTGTAGCCACGATCCTGTACCAGCTGTCACCATTTAAAGGCTGCTTATCGCTAAAGCTATAGCTGGCCGGTTCACCATGGTTCTGCACATCCTTAATGGTTCCCACATTGGAATAATGGATGCCATTTGCCGAACGTTCAATGGAATAAGAGAGCACGTTTGTTTCTGTTTCATTTTTAAAGTATATATCTATGAAGCCTCCCTGGTTAACTGCTTTCAATCCACTGAAAACAACAGGTAGTGGAATGTTTGCAATGCTACACTCGTTACCAATATGAGCGCTGTTCCTTGGATTAGGTGCTAATGCAGAAAAATCATTGGCATTATTATCCGTATCGGTACAACCTCCCGAAGCACGAAAAATTGCTGTGGTAGCTGAAATCGCTGGTGCTGGATCCGTTTCACCACAGTTGGCTGTTCCAAATCCTACCAGATCCACAACATCGGTTGTTGGACAAACATCACCTGTAAGACTTGTTGTAACCTGCGCCAGTAAAACTTTTCCATTAGTGGCACTCATATTAATGGTTCCTGTCTGGTCGGGAGTTGGTAATGCCACTCCATTGGAACCTCCACTTAATTGTACAAGGAAATATTTACCGGCCTCAATGGTTCCAACAAGATCCAGTTTATTACTGCCCCAGGTATTACCCGCTGCACTTGTATATTGTATGGAATAACCGGTTAGGTCAATTGATGAGGTGGTAGGGTTGAAAAGTTCTACATAATCATTAGTGTAAGGCGCGCCGCTGTTTCCGCCACCACCATATACCTGGCTGATCACAAGATGATTCAACACACCAAGAGAATTGATGGTATAAGTGATGCCGGCACTCCAACTGGTTCCGTTTCGTGAAAAAACGGTGATGTAATAATCTTCACCGGAGGTGAGACCATTTACTATAATTGCTTCACCACTTCCTTTATACACCACTTTGCCGCCATCAAATGCAGTTCCGGAACCGGTGAACATATTGTCGGCCAGGTATAAACTACCATCGCCGGTTGGTGCAAGTGTTACAGCACTACCTTCTTTCACCACCACCAATACTTCCTCGAAGCAGGATGTTGGGTTGGTCCAGGTAAGTGAAGCCGAATTAGCTGTGTTTACTGAAGCTATGCTGCTGGCATTTTCTACTCCGCTGATGATCTCAAAAGGCGCTGAAGCTGTTCCTGCAAGGGCAGGTGAATTGGCTTCCACCCTGATCCTGTATCCGGTGCCACTTAGCGTGGCAGCAGGAATGGTAATGTTGATGGAACCTGCAGGATCGGTACCATTTACACTGGCCGAGCCAATGCTGGTGGCTGAACCAAAACTTCCGGAAGCATCGCTTAAGTAAGCAGTGAAATCGGTATTGAAACTTCCGCTGGCTGTATAATCAATGGTTGTATGGATATCGGCACCGGCAAGACAAAATACAGAGGTCGCAAGATCAGATGTTGTAATGCTGCTCACAGTCGCACAAGGATTTAATGTAGAAGCACTGTTTCTTGGATTAGGTGCTCCTGTTGTAAAATCGGCAGCGTTATCATCGGTATCGGTACAACCGTTTGATGCCCTGAAAACACTGGTGCTATTGGAAGCAGCAGGTGCTGCACCGCTTCCTTCGGAGCAGTTAGCGGTTCCATATCCAACGAAATCAACTACACTGGCAAGAGGACAAACACCTGAAAGCCCCGTGGTGTTATCAACCAGGGCAACTTTTCCGTTTGCTCCTGCCATATTAGTACCATTGCTGGCATCCTCGGCAGGTAGTGAAGCTCCAATTGATACATTTGAAGTTCCAAGTTTAATTAAATAATAGCCACCTGCAGCAATGGACCCTGACAAAGAAGTAACGGCCCAGGAACTTCCGCTTGTACTTGCATATTGTATGCTCCATCCAGTGAGGTCCACCGCTGATGCAGTTGGATTGAAAAGTTCAACAAAATCATGTGAGTAAGGTGCGCCGCTGTTACCACCACCGCCATAAACCTGGCTGATAACTACATGATTGGGTTGTGCAGATGCCTGCATGCAGAATAGTCCGAACAGAAAGATCAGGTAAATCTTTTTCATTTTAATGTTTTAATGAATAAATAAAGTGGAGATCTTTCGGAGGAGTGGAGGTCGCAAAAATAGGATCTGCAGCGATCCTGACAGGGGCTAAAATATTATCAAATGATGAATTCCTGTGCGGGGAAAAAAACTTTTGTTGATGTTTTTATTCACATATAAAGTGATAGTAATTTATGTTTGGCAGGAAAGTTTGAACTATTAAATAATTTTGAACCACAATGGCACCAAGGCACGAAGAAACACAGAGAATAGGTTAATTAGATAATTTGATAATTGGGAAATTTGGTTTGAACCACATAGTCCAAAATCACATAGAAACAAGAGTCAACCTCCGTGTTCCTTCGTGCCTTCGTGCGTCTGTGGTTCAAAAAACCTGGTTCAACCCCGGAAATCAGTCAGCCTTTTTCAATAATACTATATAGGTAGGAAAGTGATCGCTATATCCACCACGGTAACTGTTGCCATCCCAGGTGCGCATGGGATAACCTTTCCAGCGGCCTATATTTTCTTTCATGAACTCACGACTGAAAATAAAAGGCTGGTAGTAAAAAAATCCTGTCTGGTTCCTTTCCAGCCATGGATAAGAAATGATCACCTGGTCGAATAAGTTCCAGGAGTCCTGGTAAGCCAAAGTACCCAAACCGCTTTTATACATATCCCACCATGGATTGAAAAGCCCTTTTTTCATCACTTCCTTCTGTTTACCCTTGGCATTTAAAACCGCCGCCACACTTGAATTGGTAGGGTCATCATTCAAATCACCCATTAAAATGATCTTGGCATTGGGCTCGGCCTTATTAATGGAATCTATATGCTTTTTAGCTACCATGGCTGCTGCTTCCCTGGCTGGCCTGCTTCTTTCTTCACCCCCACTTCTGCTGGGCCAGTGATTTACATAAATATGTATATCCTCGCCATCAAGTTTTCCTTTCACCCATAATATATCCCTGGTAAAATAGGCATCCTTGGAACCTCCGGGCAATTGTACAAAAAGCTTATCGCTTTGCTCGGGAGTGAAGTACTTGGGATTGTATAATAGTCCTACATCAATACCCCTGAGATCGCGGCTATCATAATGTACATATTTATAATTCTGCCTTTTGAGCAGTTCGTGTGCAGCAAGATCTTTCAAAACAGTGTCATTCTCTATTTCCGCAACCCCAAGGATGGCGGCACCATCAGGATTTTTATCGGTTCCGATCTGTGAAATAACCGTTGCCAGCTTGGTAAGCTTATCGAAGTATGTAGCTGAATTATAATTTTTGATGCCGGCAGGAAGGAATTCCTCATCGTTGATTGCCGGGTTATTAATGGTATCGAAGAGGTTTTCGAGGTTATAAAAACCTACAATGGCAACTTTATATTGTTTCTGGCTGAAACCCAGAGTGGATAAAGCAATTAAAACAGTAAGGAAGATTAGTTTTTTCATAATTTGGTCAAAATTCGGCGCAAACATAGTGAATCAACAGACGAGCTTACGCATAAAATAGATGTATGGGTGTTAAAAAATCATGATGTGATTAAAATCAATCAACCGGAACCGAATTACCTGCCTAAATTTGCGCCTCTAACAAAAAAAGCTCATGTTAAAAAACAGACTGCTGCTTGTGTTTTTATGTGCTGCCATTACCGCCGGAGCACAAAACCGTACTGACACGATCCCAAAGAGGGACTCGGCCCTGCTCGATGAACTGAAACAGGATATACAGGATAATATTCCTACCATTTCCATAGATGATGCCGATATGGGAGATGGCGGAGGACAAAATATTTCCTCCGTTCTTGCAGCCGGCCGCGATCCTTTCTATTCCGCTGCCAGCTTCAACTTCAGCGCCCTTCGCTTTCGCATACGCGGTTACGATAACGACCTTTTCGGAACCTATATGAATGGTATCCCCATGGATAACCTGGATAATGGTTTCACGCCTTATGGATTATGGGGCGGACTGAATGATATGATGCGTAATCGCGATGTTTCATTCGGACTTACCACCAACACTTTTGCTTTTGGTGATATTGGGAGCAATACCAATATCGATTCCAGGGCCAGCAGGCAGCGTGCCCAAACTTCTTTCAGCTATGCCAATGCAAACAGGAACTACAGGCACCGCTGGATGTTCTCGCATTCTACCGGCCTGAGTAAAAAAGGATGGGCCTTCAGCTTCAGTGGCAGCCGCCGCTATGCCGAAGAAGGTTATGTGCCCGGTACTTACTACGATGGCTGGAGTTATTTCGGTGCAGTAGACAAAAGGATCAACCAAAAGCACCTGCTTAGCTTTACCATATTTGGATCGCCCACAGAAAATGGTCGCCAGGGTTCCTCGGTAAGAGAAATGCTTGACCTGGCTGGAACCAATTTTTACAATCCAAACTGGGGTTACCAGAATGGAGAAAAAAGAAATGCAAGTGTGGGTTATACCAACCAGCCGGTGATCATGCTTAACCATGATTTTCGTATCAATAACAATACAACTATTACAACCGGTGCTGGATATTCTTTTGGCGACAGGTATGTAACCGCGCTTGACTGGTACAATGCACCCGATCCGCGCCCGGATTATTACCGTTATCTCCCCAGCTATACTTCTACATGGGCAAGTGTAACCGATCCTGAGCAAGGTGAAAGACTGGCTGAACTGATGCGCAATGATATCAACCTGCGCCAGATCAACTGGCAGCGTTTGTACGAAGTGAACAGGTCCGGATTTATGACCATTAACGATGCAAATGGAATTCCAGGTAACGCCGTAAGTGGTAATCGTTCTCGGTATGTTATTGAGGAAAGAGTAGTGAATACAAAAAGATTGAACCTCAATAGTGTGATCAACACCAGGATCAATGAATTTTTGGATTTTAGCGGCGGCGCTACTTATCAAACGCAGCAGAATAATTATTTCAAAAGACTGAACGATTTACTGGGTGGCGATTTTTATGTGAACCTGAACCAGTTTGCTGAAAGAGATTTCCCTGCTAACAATCTTGCTAATCAGAACGATCTCGATAATCCAAACCGCATCATTTACGAAGGCGATAAATTTGGTTACGATTATAACATCAACATTCAGCGTGCTACAGCGTGGGCACAGGGTGTGTTCCGTTTTGCAAAAGTGGATTTCTTTGTTGCAGGGCAATTCGACCATACCTCTTTCCAGCGTGTAGGAAATGTAAGAACAGGATTGTTTCCCAATGATTCAAAAGGTGAAGCAGGTGAGAATGTTTTCAACAACATATCTGTAAAAGGTGGTGTTACTTACAAGATCGACGGACGTAATTACTTATATGCAAGAGGCGCTTACGTAACACGAGCTCCTTATTTTGAAAATGTTTATATATCTCCACGTACAAGAAACACAACGCAGGAAAATATAGAAAGCGAAGAGATAAGGTCCGCAGAAGGTGGTTATGTAATGAATTCTCCCGGCTTTAAAATCCGTGCAAGCGGCTATATCACGCATTTTGCAAATGGCATGGATGTGATGAGTTTCTACCACGATGAATACCAGAACTTCGTGAACTATGCTATCAATGGCATTGATAAATTACATTTCGGTGGTGAATTTGGAGTTGAATATTCAATTACTTCCGGGTTAAGTGTAAATGCAGCAGCGGCTATTGGAAGATATTATTTCGACAGCAAACAAAATGCAACCATTACGGTTGATAACAGCAGTGCATTATTAGGTCAGCAAATTGTTTATGCCGAGAACTTCAGGGTTCCATCCACACCGCAGGAAGCATACAGCTTAGGATTTACATACCGTTCACCCAATTACTGGTTCCTTTCATTAACCGGAAATTATTTCGACGAGAATTATCTAAGCATGAACCCCCTGCGCAGAACTTATGATGCGGTTGCAGGACTAGAATATAAAGGAACTGAATACAACAGGGTGTTTAATCAAACCCAGTTTGATGCAGCAAAAACACTTGATTTCTTTGGAGGATGGTCTTACCGCATGCCAAGATCATTCAGGGTGAACGACAGAACCTCTTACCTTGTATTTAACCTGGGCGTGAATAATATTCTGAATACAAAAGACATGCAGACCGGTGGTTTTGAGCAGCTGCGTTACGATGCAGAACTAGGTGCCAATAACCAGGTGAACATAGACAAGTTTCCTCCAAGGATCTATTATGGATATGGAAGAAACTATTTCGCAAGTGTAACATTCCGTTTTTAATTAAAGCATAGTAAAAAATATATAATGCAAAGAATATTTCAGTTGGGAAGGCCGGGACTTTTATTTATACTGGCTTCCTTTTTAATCCTTACCGGTTGTAACAAAGAACCTGTTGGTCCAACCGAACCCGATCCTGCCTTACCGGGAACTTTTATGACCATTGCAGAATTTCGCGCCCTTTACCCCGGTACCGGTGAATTTGCAGTTCCCGTAGGAACTAAAAAGATAAGGGGAGTTGTGATCTCTAATAATTCAAACGAAGCAGCAGGGAATTATCGCATACAGGATGAAAGTGGTGCAGGAATTTATTTATACTCACGACTTGGTTCACCCGTTTATCCCCTGGGTACTTTGCTTGAAATAGATGCAGCGGCAACAGGTCCGTCTACGCCAAACGGTGTTCTTTTATTATTCAATGGAGACCTTGAATTGAAAGATGTGCAGATCAATAAAGTGGTGGTTGTTCCCGGAACAATTGATATTGCTCCAAGGGTTACTACAGCAGCCGAAATGGACGCAAATAAAGATGCATGGTCGTCAACACTTGTGAAGATGAATAATGTGGTGATCACTAAAGAAGGTAATGCAGGATCGACCGGGCAAAATTTTCGCGTTACAGATGCTACAGGGTCAGTTGTAAGCTTTGTAAGAAATACATCAGGAATTGTTATGCCTGAAGGGGGAGCAGAATCTATTACCGGTCATCTTTCTATTTATAACGGCACAGCGCAGATCACCATCCGCACGGCAGCAGATATTGTAAATGGTGGGCAGGTGGTTGTAAATCCGGGTATTACTCTTGGAACATCACCATATACTTTAAACTTTAATAACCTTGGTGCAGGATTGCCTGCAGGAGTAAGTGTTGTTACTGGTGCAACAGCAACAAATCCTGGAAATGCATCCAGTTTTATTGCAACACCAAGTACAACTTTGTGGAAAGCATTTCATTCCGGATTCAAGAACTATGCTTCTGCAACCGGTTTGGATATGGGTGCAGATTCAACCACACAGGTTAATGCTGCCAACCGCGCATTAGGTATCAGGCAAACAGGCTCCTTTGGTGATCCGGGTGGTGCCTTTGTTTTCCAGATTAACAATACTACAGGTAAATCAAACCTGGAGATGGAATTTTTATTACAGTCGCTTGATACAACATCAAATGTTGGAAGAACCACTACCTGGTCGGTTGACTATGCCATTGGAGAAACACCAACAACATTTACTACTGTTGCCACCAATGGAACCATGACAACAGGAAATAGTACGTTTTCAAACAATTTGATTACGGTTGATTTTCCTGCAGCGCTGGATAACCAGTCGCAGAAAGTATGGATAAGAGTGATTGCGCTTAGTGGAAGCAGCGGAAGCGGTAACCGTGGATCGGCAGCTATTGACGATGTAAAATTTTTATGGAATTAAAACCTGTTAACAGGAAAAAATATTTATGAGAACTTCAAATAAACTTACAGGAGCCGCCTTTATACTGGCATTAAGTGTTCTTGTATTCTCGTGTAAGAAAAGTTTTGATGAACCCGTGGTTACAGGTGATGCCAATATTGTTGCCAATACAACCATTGCCCAATTGAAATCTTTATATACCACGCCCGGAACAACCGTAGCTGTTACCGATGATATTGTTATCAGTGGCATAGTTTCCATGGACGACAAGAGCGGGAACTTTTACCAGCAGATCGCCATACAGGATGAAACAGGTGGTATTTTATTAAGATTGTCGGGAAATAATTTATGGACAGATTACCCTGTGGGAAGAAGGATTTTTGTAAAGGCAAAAGGACTTTATCTTGGAGATTATGGAAGAATGATCCAGCTGGGTGGTGGAGTTGATATGATAGGGGGCGGTGTAACCTTACTGGCACGCAATCTTCAACCCGAACATATTATTAAAGGAGATCTGAACCAGCCCTTAGAGCCAACCGTAGTTACAGTTGCACAGCTCACCACAGATCTTCACGATCCATATGTAAATACCTTAGTAAAGTTGGAGAATTTCGAATTCTCTGCCGGCGACCTGAATAAGAATTATGCCGATCCAACAGCATCAGGAAACAGGATCATTCAGGGATGTACCAATCCAACAACCAACAGGTTAACATTAAGGACCAGCAACTTTGCAAATTTTGCTACACTACCGGTTGCGGAGGGTAATGGTGATATACTTGGAATATATTCTGTTTTCAACAATACAAAACAGTTTACCATCAGGGATACAACAGATGTGAGATTTTACGGACCGCGTTGTTCTGCAAGCGGTGGTATTTCAGGACCATCCATTAACCTGGGAGCAACTGCACCCTACACCATCAACTTCGATGGAATAGGAAGCACTTTGCCTTTGGGTGTATATGTTTCCACCACATCATCATCAACTGCACTTGGCACAACCGCATCTTATGCAACAACCAAGGCTTCATGGAATGTAACATCTGCAGGCTTCAGGAATTTTGCGTCTGCCAACGGACTGAATGCATCATCAACAACTTCACAACAGGATGCATCTACCAACCGTGCACTGGGTGTAAGGCAAACAGGAACACTTGAAATAGGTGGGGATCCCGGTGCTGCATTTATATTTTCCCTGGCGAATACCACAGGAAAGAATAACCTGCAAATGGAATTCGACCTGATGTCGCTCGATGCAGCAAGCAGTCGTACCACCACATGGTCGGTTGATTATGCAATTGGAGATAATCCAACCAGCTTTACTGCTGCCAATGCAACAGGAACACTCACAACGGGAGGAACTACCTGGAGCAATAATACCATTAATGTGAATTTACCGGCAGCGGTAAACAACCAGAATCAAAAAGTATGGATAAGGATAATTGCCCTAACTCCAACCACAGGAGGAGGCAGTCGTGCTTCCACTGCCATTGACGATGTAACATTCACCTGGAACTAAAAATATAATCAGCCGCAAGCAATTGCGGCTTTCACTATTAAGCCTACTGCATGAAAAAGTTTTACACGCTCTTTTTATTGTCTTTGATAAGTTTTACAGGCTGGGGACAGCTGTTGATGCACGATGCATTTGATTATCCCGCCGATGCCACAAATGGTTTGAGTGCACAAAGTGGCGGTTTATGGCTGGTATTGAATTCCGGTGATTCAATACTTGTGGAAGCGGGAAGCCTCAGTTATCCGGGTCTTGCTGCATCTACAGGAAACAAGATCAGTTTTGCTGGCACAGGCGCCGATTATTACCGTGCATTTGCATCCCAGACAGCCGGAACTGTTTATTCTTCATTTATTCTGAACGTTACAGATGTTAGTTCGTTAAATACAACTGGAGGATATTTTGTTGCATTCATAGCAGAAAGTTCAACAACACTCTACGGGGCTGCTATATGGGCAAGACAGGGAACAACAGCAGGCAGTTTTAATATTGGGATTTCCCCCAGAACTTCAGCCACAACAATTGTATGGCTTCCGGGTGATTTAACAACTAACACCAATTACTTTTTAGTTACTTCCTATGAATTGGTATCAGGAGCAGGAAATGATGTTGCACAGCTCTGGCTCAATCCTTCATTAGGGGGAACCATGCCTGCGGCTGATGCTACCGTAACAAATACAGGAGGAGCAGATTTATCTTCTGTAGAAAAATTTCTCTTCAGGCAGGCTACCAATACTACCACGCCTGGTGTTCAAATAGATGAAGTACGCGTAGGAAATACCTGGGCCGATGTAACCCCAGCTGGTGTTGCCATTTCCGATCCAACAACAACATCTATTTCTCCTTCATCTGCAACGGCAGGCGGAGCAGGATTCAACTTAACAGTTAACGGAACCAATTTCGTTGACGGACAATCAACCGTAACCTGGAACGGCACACCACGCACTACAACATTTGTGAGTGCCACAGAACTTACAGCAGTAATTGATGCAGCCGATATTGCTGCTCCGGGAACCGCAGATGTAGGTGTTACTACAACAGGTGCTGCCAATCCATCCAACACACAAACATTTACTATTAATACTCCGGCTACACCATTGATCTCTGCAACAACATTGGCAGCCTTCGGTGATGTTTGCATCAACCAGAATTCTTTACCTGCTTCATTTACTATAACAGGTTCTAACCTTACGGCAGCCGATATTACAGTGGCTGCATTGAGTGGCTATTCTTATTCACTTACATCCGGTGGAACTTATACTTCAACATTAACCATTCCGCAAACAGGTGGAAGTTTTTCAGAAGAAGTATTCGTGATATTCAATCCAACCGCAGTACAAAGCTATGATGGTGACATTGTAGTCAGTGGCGGTGGTGCATCTTCCATAAATGTTGCAGCTTCAGGTGCTGGTATCAATACGGAACCAGTAGTTACTGCAGGTATGGCAACGGGCATAACGAATAATGGTGCAACTATTCCAGGTAACATTACAACAGAAGGTTGTGGAACCATCACGGCCTATGGGGTTGAATACAGCACTACTGCAGGGTTTGCAAACGGTTCGGGTACACAGGTTGCTGCTACCAACCTTTCTGCAGGAAGTTTTTCAGCCGACCTTACCGGTTTATCTTCCAATACAACTTATTATTATAAAACCTATGTTACCAATGCTGGCGGTACATTCTACAGCAGCGAGGCGAGTTTCAATACCACAGGTTCTGTTCCCACAACACCTGTTGCAACTGCAGCTACAAATATTACAACAACCGGTTTCACTGCCAACTGGAATGCAGTAGCTGGTGCCACTAATTATTTCCTTGATGTTTACACAATGGGGCCATCTACCGATACGGTTGTGGGATGGAATACATCGTTAAATACATCGGCAAGTATCACTGCTGATGAAGGAAATACAAATAATGTGGGAATTCAAACAATAACCACAAATGCAACCGGTACAATTTCACATCCGGGCGGACCAACTGGAAGTGCAGGTGTGAATGCCTTTTCTGTTTCCACAACAGGATGGGACAATGGTACTGATACCAAATACTGGATGATTGATATGAACACAACCGGTGTTACCGGTATGACGCTGTCATCAAAACAGGGATCTTCCAATACAGGTCCAGCTAATTTTAAAATACAATACCGTGTAGGTGGTTCAGGTACATGGACAGATGTTCCGGGTGGAATAGTTACCATTACAACACCTCCAAGTGTAGGTAATCCTGCAACTTTTTACGGACCTGAGAACCTTCCTTTGCCTTCTGATGCTGATAACCAGCCGCTGGTTTCTATCAGGTGGATCATGACTTCTGACGTTTCTGTAAATAATGGCGTAGTAGCTTCCGGTGGTGCCAGCAGGATATCTGCCATATATGTGAAGACTGCCGGCACGGGTACAGTTCCTGTTTATGTAACAGGATACCAGAACCTGGATGTGGCCAATGTTACTTCATACGATGTAACCGGACTGACTCCTAATACAGATTATTATTATGTAGTAAGAGCCGCCAACCTTGCGGGTTCTTCACCTTCAAGTAATGAAATTTCGGTAACAACTCTTTCCGGTGCTGCTCCCTCACTGGTAGCCACAACCGTAAATAGTTTTGGAAATATCGTAGTTGGACAGGCGTCCACATCACAATCATTTACCATTACAGGCGCCGACCTTACAGGAGCTCCTGGTGATATTACTGTCACTGCACCTTCAGCGGATTTTGAAGTGTCCGCCGATGATGTAAACTGGGGACCAACAGCAGCTATTCCATATACATCATCATCGTTAGCAGCTACTACGGTTTATGTAAGATTTACTCCACAGGCAACAGGCTTGAGATCTGGTGATGTAACCATTTCTGGTGGTGGGGCCAATACAACCGTTGCTGTGAGTGGAACGGGCGATACGCCTGCCATTCCGGTTGCACCGGTTGCAACTGCAGCCACCAACATTACTACCACAGGTTTCACTGCCAACTGGAATGCAGTAGCAGGAGCTACCAATTACTTCCTTGATGTGTACACCATGGGTGCTTCAATGGATACAGTAGTAGGCTGGAATTTTACAGATAATATATCAGCCAGTTTAACGGCAGATGAAGGAAATGCTAATAACATAGGTATTCAAACCATTACACATAACGGGCTCAATGTTATTTCATATCCAGGCGGACCATCAGGAACGGGAGGCATTAATGCTTATACCGTTTCAGGAAATGGTTGGGATAATGGTGCAGATACCAAATACTGGATCATTGACATGAACACAACCGGTGTTACAGGTATGACCCTTTCATCTTTACAGGGTTCTTCCAATACTGGTCCTGCTAATTTTAAGATACAATATCGTGTAGGTGCTTCGGGTACGTGGACAGATGTTCCCGGTGGCGTAGTTACTATTACTTCACCTCCAAGTCCGGGTAATCCTGCAACCTTCTTTGGCCCTTCTGATCTTGCACTTCCAGCAGCGGTAGATAACCAGCCACTGGTTTCTATCAGGTGGCTGAGCACATCCAATACTTCGGTGAATGGATCTACCGTAGCACCAACTGGCACCAGCAGGATATCTGCTATTTATGTGAAGACAGCAGGTTCGGGAATGGCACCTGTTTATGTTGCCGGATACCAGAACCTTGATGTGGGTAATGTTACTTCTTTTGATGTAACAGGATTGATGCCCAGCACTGATTATTATTATGTGGTAAGAGCAGCCAATGTTGCCGGGTCATCTGCAAACAGTAATGAAATTGCAGTAACTACCATTGCAGGTGCTTTACCTTCTTTAACAACAACTACCGTAAATGATTTTGGTAATATCATTGTTGGACAAACATCCGCTTCACAATCTTTCACTATTTCCGGTGCTGATCTTAACGGCGCGCCGGGTAATATCACCATCACAGCACCTTCAGCCGATTTTGAAGTTTCTGCAGATGATGTGAACTGGGGTTCTACTGCAACCATTCCATTTACTTCACCAACTCTGGCAGCAACAACTGTTTATGTAAGGTTCACTCCACAATCTGTAGGAGTGAAATCAGGTGACCTTACCATTTCGGGAGGTGGTGCCAACGCCACAGTTGCAGTAAGCGGAACAGGTGCATTGCCAGCTCCTCCTGTAGCGCCGGTGGCAACAGCAGCTACCAACATTACCACAACAGGATTTACTGCAAACTGGAACCCGGTTGCAGGTGCAATTTCCTATGTGCTTGATGTATATACTATGGGATCGGGTTCCGGAACTTCAATGGTGGTAGGATGGAATACATCTGACAACACAGCCGCATCGCAAATTGCTGATGAAGGCAATGCATTGAATGTGGGAATTCAATCAATTACCCCTGTAGGACTGAATGTAATTTCCTATCCCGGTGGTCCATCCGGAACAGGTGGCATCAATGCCTATTCAGTTTCCGGTAACGGCTGGGACAATGGTGCAGATACCAAGCATTGGATGATTGCAATGAATACAACAGGTGTAACCGGATTAACATTGTCGTCATTACAGGGATCATCTAATACCGGTCCTGCTAATTTTAAAATACAATACCGTGTAGGTGCCACCGGTGCATGGACAGACGTAACAGGGGGCGATGTAAATATAACTGTAGCACCAAGTCCGGGCAACCCTGCTACTTTCTTTGGTCCAACCGACCTTCCACTACCGGCTGCTGTTGATAATCAAACAGAAGTTTATATCAGGTGGCTGATGACATCAAATACTTCGGTGAATGGTTCAACAGTAGCATCGGGAGGAACCAGCAGGATCTCTGCCATTTATATTAAAGGAAATCAAACGGGCAGTGTACCTGTATTTGTTCCGGGTTACCAGAACCTGAATGTTGGTAATGTATTGTCATATGATGTAACAGGACTTCAGGACAATACTACCTATTATTACGTGGTGAGAGCCATCAATGACGGAGGTGCTTCACCAAATTCAAACGAGATCACGGTAACAACAGCACCGGATCTGAATCCGAATTTATCTGCAACTGCACTGGCAGCATTTGGAGATGTTTGTATCAATACAACCGAGGAGCAATCATTCACATTAACAGGAAATAACCTTACAACAGATGATATAGCAATAGGTGCATTGGCAGGTTTCAGTTATTCAACCACTGCATCAGGAACATTTACCCCAACGCTTACTATTTCACAGCCGGGAGGAAGTTTCAGTCAGCAGGTATTTGTAAGATTTGATCCCACAACTGTACAGGATTACAGTGGTAACATCACCATTACAGGAGGCGGCATTGCCAATCCTGTGAACATTGCAGTAACTGCAGCAGGTGTTGATAATGCACCAACTGTAACAACAGGGGGCGTAACCAATTTGAATATGACCACAGCTACGGCTGCAGGATCTATTTCAGATGATGGATGTACTGCTGTAACAGGATATGGAATTGAATACAGTACAACACAAGGCTTTACGCCAGGTACGGGAACGCAAACAGCTTCAACAAACCTGGCAGGTGGCAATTTTACATCTGATCTTACAGGCTTAACACTTAACACTACTTATTATTACCGTGCCTATGCTACAAATGCAACAGGAACAGGGTATGGTAATGAGCAAAGCTTTACCACGCTGCTTACACCACCGGTAAGCTTAACGGCAACTACACTTGCTGCATTTGGAGATGTATGCGCCAACACCACATCAGCTCCCGAATCATTTACATTAACAGGTGCAAACCTTACAACTGCTAATGTTGTGGTAGGGCCGTTGGCAGGCTATAGTTTCTCAACAACAGAAACAGGAACCTATACGCCAATACTAAGTATTACACAGCCTGGTGGCAACTTTAATCAGCAGGTATTTGTAAGGTTTAGTCCAACAGCCGCACAATCATACAATGGTAACATTCCTGTTAGCGGTGGTGGTTCAACGCCATTTACAGTAGCTGCCAGCGGAACAGGTGTGGTAACACCACCATCTGTTATAACGGGCAATGCTTCGGATATTACAACCAGTTCGGTATTACTTGAAGGAAGTATTGCCAGCGTAGGATGTTCCCCTGTAACAACTTATGGCATTGAATACAGTGGCATACCAGGGTTTACTCCGGGATCGGGAACGCAGGTAAATGCAACCAATCTTGCCGGCGGTTTATTCTCGGTTAATGTTGCAGGACTGGTGCCAGGAACCACTTATTATTACCGTGCCTATGCGAACAATGCAGGTGCCATTTCTTATGGAGATGAAAGGCAGTTTACGGTAGGAAGTATTCCAAATTCATTCACGGTGTACCCTGTACCGCAGAATCGTGGAGGGCAGTTGTTCTTCAGCATGAATAATTTGCGCCAGGGTAATCATACCATCAGTGTATTCAACAGTGCAGGACAGGAAGTGGTGCGCAGGCATTTCAATGTGCAGGGAAGCTTTATTAACCAAAGCATTACGCTGCCACATTCACTTGCTCCGGGAGTGTACAGGGTAAGGTTGAATGATGATAAGGATGTAATTGACACGAGGACGATATTGGTGTTGTAGGGAGAGATTAAGGCGTTTAGTCGTTTAGTGCAACTCGCTTTCCGCTCTCACTCTTAGATAAAGGCTCTGGTTTTCCAGGGCCTTTATTGTTTTAAACAGATCGCAGATGATGTGGAAAATAGAACGCAGATGACACAGATTGGCCAGATGAGCGCAGATGGATCGAGTTAAAGCAAATAAAATTTTCCTCTTTCAGCACAATCAGAGACATATGCGTTCTATAAGGTATTATCTGCGTTCATCTGGCCAATCTTGTCATCTGCGTTCTATTAAAGGATATGTTAATCCGCAAAGGAGCCAAAGAATGCGAAAAGGAAGCGCAAAGGGGCCCTATTCTACCTTATACAATTCCCGGAGCAGACACGGACGAGATACGGAGCAGACACGGAGCAGATGCGTTCTGCTACGTATCTGCTCCGGCATAGCTGCGCCAAAGGTGCGGTGTTCTTATAAGCTGGATGTTACTCCCTTCGCGTTTCATTTACGCAACCTTTGGCTCCTTTGCGGTTAATATTTTTAAGCACGCTCCACCTGATTCAAATCATTTATTACGCCCTTGGCAATTCTTACTTTTATTAAACTTGAAAATTGTTGCCAACATATTACTGGTATTATGGGTGTTAATACAAACACCTGCCGGGCAGTTATTAAAACTTCCGCAGCTCATTGGACATTTTATCAGTCACCAGCAAAAAGAAGTTATTGCATTTACCGAATTTCTGATGGAACATTATTCGCCGGATCATGATGATGCCGACCTGGAGGAAGATGATAAACTGCCTTTTAAAAGCATGCAGGTTTTTTCAATGGGATATGCAGTGATACCCGAAATTCTAAAACCACATAGCATACAACCGCTATATGTTGAAAATAAAATAAGTTCCCATCAAAGTTTAATACCTCACCAGCACCTGAGTTGCATCTTCCATCCCCCGCGCACTAAATAGAATTGGATTTTCCTGACATTTTTTATTTATAATTAAAAACAAATTCTATGAATAGTGTTCAAATACATCTGGCATTAACCCACGTGCCGGTAATACTGTGTTTAGTGGGACTGGTTATGCTGATAACTGCAAGCATTTTAAAAAACAATACGCTCATAAAAGCATCTTATTTTCTCATAATTTTTGCAGGTATTTTTACTGCACCTGTTTATTTATCAGGTGAAGGTGCAGAAGAAGCCGTTGAAAGACTAGCCGGGGTTTCTGAAACTATAATTGAAGCGCATGAAGAAGCAGCGGAACTGGCTATGATCTTAATGGTTGCCGCAGCACTGGCGGCGCTCGGTGCTTTATTCAGTTCCCGGTGGGCGGGAGCTGCACGTATTGCCAAAATGATTGTACTGGTGCTTGCGCTTGCAACGGGTGGTTTTATGGTGCAAACCGCGCACCTGGGTGGACAGATACGTCACTCGGAGATCAGGAATGAAGTGGTATTAAAAGGAGATGCAAGTGGCATTGACATGGTTAAGAATCACCAGGATGATGAATAGGGTTCTAAAAAATTGATGTTTTTTGTTTTTGAACAGCCCACGGTATAAACGTGGGCTTTAATTATTAGAATGTTTCCCTTCGCGCTTCCTTTGCGTATTCTTTGGGCCCTTTGCGTTTAAATATGGAAGGGGTGTTTTTTAATAGCCCACGGTTTCAACCGTGGGTAAAAAATGGATAAGGTTCTACGAAAACCATTTCAATGGTTTCATAATGAAAGAATTGATTTTTAATGTTGTTATTCGAATGATTGAAAAATGGATAATCCATTAAAATAAATTCTATGTTTATTAAACCCGCGGTTAAAACCGTGGGTTATGGTTGTGGATTTGCATAATTTTTCGGTCAGGTTTTTGAATATTTGCTGTATGCTGAATGCTCTTCGAACGCTCGTATTAATTTCCCTATCATTTATTTCCATCACATCCTGCAGACCTGTAAAAGCCTTAGGTAAGAATCCCAAAGGCGATGACCTCAAAAGAATTGAAGCACTGCCCAACTATAAAAACGATGCTTTTCAAAATCTATATCAACTTCCGCAGGCACCACCTGTTGTTGAGAGGAAACGCCGCCCCGGAATATTCAGGTTATTCAGGTTTCTGAAAGGACAGGATAAGGCCTTGCTGCCTTCCGAACCCATTGCTGTTGTTGATACCGATGTGGCCAATATTCGTTTTGACAAACCTGCCGTTATCTGGTTTGGCCATTCTTCCTTTTTAATTAAAACAGCTACTGCAAATATTTTAGTGGATCCCAACTTCAGTGGGTTTGCCGGTCCGTTTAAGGGAAGCATCAAAGCCTTTCCAGGCACCAATGTTTATTATGCCGAAGACATGCCACCGATTGATGTGCTCATCATTTCACACGATCATTACGATCACCTGGATTATTTAACGGTAAAACGTCTGAAGAAAAAGCTGAAGCGCATTCTTGTTCCCATGGGTGTGGGTTCCCATTTCAGGCATTGGGGTTTTGATCCAGCAATTATCACGGAAGTCAACTGGTATGATTCGGTTTCCATTAATGAGCAGGTGAGCATTGTTGCAACGCCGGCCCATCATCGTTCAAATCGAACCATGAAGACCAGGAAAACACTCTGGGCTTCTTATGTGATTGAAGCGGATGGTTATAAAATGTATTATAGTGGAGATACGGGTTATAGTCCGCATTTTAAAGATATTGGTGCGCGGTATGGTCCTTTTGACCTGGCCCTGATGGAGTGCGGGCAATACAATGTTCAATGGCCACAGAGTCATATGTTTCCCGGGCAGGTGGCGCAGGCTTCTTTTGATTTAAAAGCCAGGATGGTGATGCCGGTTCACTGGGGAATGTTTGCTCAATCGGTACATGCATGGAATGAACCGGTGAAGCGGTTTTTAATTGCTGCAGATAGTTTGGGTGTAAAGGTTTCTGTTCCTTTTATTGGACAGCCTTATGTGGTGGAGAGCGTAATTGAGCGTGTGGAGTGGTGGGAGTTTTTTTAAACCGGGGAAGGGTTTCACGCCAAGAACGCAATGAATTGCGCAAAGAACGTAAAGGAATTTAAACTTCAAATACTTGTATAAAATACTGAAATTGATGTTGATTTAACCATATTAATAAATCGAAACTATTTCAACTTCGAAATGGATTAGCCGTGTGAAATACTAAATAGAAATCGTACAATAATCTAGAAGAAGATTTATGCTCAGTAATATTTCAAAAGCTAGATGGAAAAGGTAATTCAACTCTTGCCGCACTTTGCGAAAACCTTTTCGTTCTTGGCGTGAAACCCATTCATAAGAAAAATTCTCGTACATGGATAAGAATTCTTCTAAAGTTTAAATAATTATCATTTTGAATTGATGGAATATGAGTGAAAATGACATAGCTAATAAGGTTATAGGACTCGCCATTGAAATACATAAGGCTTTAGGTCCGGGTTTGTTGGAAAGCGTTTACCAGGAATGTTTATATTATAAATTAATTAAAGCTGGGTTTTCCGTAGCAAAACAAAAATCCATGCCTCTAATATTTGAAGATGTAAAGATGGAATGCGGATACCGATTAGATCTTTTAGTTGAAAATAAATTGGTAATCGAAATAAAAAATATAGAAGCTATAAATGATATCCATATAGCTCAAGTATTAACTTACTTAAGACTTGGTGGGTATAAATTAGGGCTGCTGATTAACTTTAATGTTGTTCTTTTAAAGAACGGGATAAAAAGATTGGTTAACGGTTTATGAAATCAAAATTCTCTTCTTCGCCCTTTGCGTCAACCATTGCGTTCTCTGCGTGAAACCCTTTCATGTTGCAATTATAATTTCTTTCATCACGAATAATTTTTTATTCATTGCTTCTACAGTTTTCACCTTTGTCTCTTCTAGTGATTCAAATTTCCATTCCGGTTTGAATTATGATTTTCTATTTCAATTGGGCTATACACTTTTTTCTTGCTTTATAATGTTCGAATAGAATTTTGAAGGGTCAGAATTATCGTGCAAGCTGGCATGTATTTTGTTTAATAATTATATAAAATAATTAAACAAAACTATTTTGCCTTAGTTCCCGCAGAGCCAATCTAAGCAACTGGAAAATTTCATTCACATTCAAAAAAAACATTATGACAAACAGATTTCTATCTACTGGTAGAGCAATGCTTGGGGCCTCCTTCATCTTTCTTACCTTATTAAGTTGTGGCAAAGAAGATGACGTGGATATGGTACAAACGGGTACCGTTACCGAAACCGTGGTGGCACGCACCGAATTCAGCACACTTGAATCAGCCGTAATAAAAGCAAATCTCCAGGCAACCCTGGATGGCCCTGGCCCATTTACCGTATTTGCCCCGGATAATGATGCTTTTACTGCCTCTGGAGTTAGTTCAGCCACACTTAACTCTCTCACTCAGCAGCAGGTTGCCGATATCCTTTTGTATCATACGCTGGGGGCAAAGGTAATGGCAGCAGCTGTGCCTGCGGGCCCCAATGCCAAGGTAATAACGGCCAGCGGCGATTCAGTATTTGTAACGAAGAACGCCTCTGGTGTGTATGTTAATGGAGTAAAGGTGCAGCAGGCAGATATCAATGCTTCTAATGGAGTTATTCACCGCATTGGAATGGTGCTGATGCCACCCATGGGCGACCTGGTAGCCACTGCCCAATCAGCCGGAAGTGGTCTGGATTCCCTGGTGAAAGCCATTGTTAGAGTGAATAATGCTCCTGGGGGTGATCCTACCATTATTGCCACCCTGCAGTCAGCAACGCTTACTGCCTTTGCACCCAACAATAATGCTTTTACCCAGTTACTTTCAGCACTCGGACTTTCCGATATCGGTTACCGGCTTGGCGAAGATTGGGCAATAGAATTCCAATTGCTTGGTTTGGCCAGACTTGCGAAA
>JAEZCV010000128.1 GCA_023429985.1 Bacteroidota bacterium
TCACAGAACAATTGCTTACCAGTTTTGGATTTGTAATCATCGTTTCATTGCTGCTTGACATAGGGGCCCAGTTAAACATATGGAGAATAATAAGTGTTACTAATAAAAGAGCACAGGATCTTGCCAATTCTGTAGTTCCCGGTATGGGAATTATGCTGGCCTTGTTAATAGGTTTTGGAGGACTTGTTTTTAATATTGGGAATATTGGCGGAACCGGTCTTGGACTGAATGCACTTACAGGTATCGATATTAAAATTGGGGCATGCTTTAGTGCAGGCATTGCAATATTCGTTTTCTGGAGTAATCATACTGCCCGTTTGATGGATCATCTTGTGCGCATTTTGGGGCTTATGATGATTTTGTTTACAGGTTTCATTGCTTTTAGTTCAGGGCCTCCGGTGGCGACGGCTTTATACCATAGCTTTTTTCCGGAAACCATCGATTCACTTACTATTATCACTCTTGTTGGTGGAACTGTGGGCGGGTATATTTCTTTTGCCGGCGCACACAGGCTTGTTGACGCGGGCATAACAGGAAAGGAAAATATTAAATCGGTTACCCGAAGTGCTGTAACGGGCATACTTCTTACTTCCTTGATGCGCTACGTTTTATTCCTTGCCGTTCTGGGCGTTGTGGTTAAAGGGTTTTTTTTAGAGGCTTCCAATCCGGCAGCTTCTGTATTCAGGCATGCAGCAGGGGAAGTGGGTTATCGGTTTTTTGGATTTGTAATGTGGAGCGCCGCCATTACTTCGGTTATTGGCGCTTCCTATACTTCGGTAACTTTTTTTAGAACATTGCATCCTTTTATTGAAAAATATCTTCGCTGGACCGTGACCTGTTTTATATTGGTATCACTGGTAATTTTTCTGATAAAGGGGAATGCAGTGAATCTGCTGATCATGGCAGGAGCAGTGAACGGCTTCATTCTTCCGATAGCACTTGGTTTTATATTAATTGCATCCAGAAAAGAAAGCATCAGGAATATTTATCAAACACCATTATGGCTGGAAGTATTTGGCTGGGTGGTGGTGTTGGCAATGACCTGGATGGGTATTTCAACCTTGGCCGGTTATATTTAAATTTTTTGAGAAAATTAAAACCGGGCTCGTAAGCGATTCTTCATTTCGTTAACTTCATGCAATGCAAAGGATTAAGTCTATTTTACTTGTAGATGATGACGTTGACGATCAGCATATTTTCCTGGAAGCTTTAAAAAACCTCAGGCCTGATATTAACCTTAGCCTTGCATGCAATGGACTAGAAGCCCTGCATAAATTAAATACACCCGAATCAAAACAACCGGATATTATTTTTTTGGACCTTAACATGCCCATGATGAATGGAAAGGAATTTCTTGAAGAATTAAAGAAGACCAATTCATTCAGCCACATTCCTGTAATTATTTATACAACTTCATCCAGGAATGAAGACAGGGAAACAACACTTGCCTTAGGCGCCAGGGATTTCCTGGTGAAACCTCATAATTATTCGGAACTGGTGGAACAGCTGAAGAAGGTTATCAATTGATCATTCCTGCCTGAATTCTTCGTAGGCTGCCCGCAGAAAATTATAAAAACCGAAGGCAAGCAACCCCAGACCTAATGCACCTAATAAATAGGAACCATAGGCCGAGGATTCCAAAAACCCAAAAGCTTTGGCAGTATCACCCGCCTCGGAGGCCCTGGCGTGCAACAATGCACGCGTTAACAGGAAAGAAATGATCAGCCATACAATTCCCCTTGCCGTATAGCCAATTTTTCCTGACCTTAATAGTTTTTCCGCATTTGAAGAAGTAATAGAGGATGCCGAGAATTTTTTCCGGTACTTTTCCGAGAATCCATAATAGATCTGGTAAATGCCTATGCCTGCCATAGCAAGAGCTACAGCTCCTACGATTATCTTGCCATAATCTTTATAAATGAACTCCTGCGACCAGTGCGAATTGTTATCGCCACTATCATTAAACATCAGCACCTGGAAGGCTGCATAAGCTATAAACAGGTAAGACAAAGCACTGAAAGCATACCTGATTTTTTTAGGCCAGTTTTTCTTTTTGCGCTTCATCCCGAAAGCTTCGAACATTCGCCAGGCGCTATAGCATACCAGTCCGGCTACCAGTGCTCCAAGTAAAATATTGCCCCCGGGAAGGTCTTTTACTGTAGACATAACCCCGCTACGGTCGGCATTTTCAGTTGACTGGCCCCCAATTTCAAATGCTGCCATAAATGCAAGGATTCCTATCAGGCTGTAAATAAATCCTTTTGCTGCAAGGCCTGTCCTGGCCATCTTTTCGAGCCATTGATTTTTTCCGGCTGTTAGTTCCATAAATGGAATATTACAATAACCTTACCCGTATTTTCAGCTGGCAATCCTTTTGCAGAAAGAACCATAACCGGCATCATAAGATTAACTACATTCAAGAATGCTGAATCGCCTGGGAAAATATATTGAAGTATTTAAAAAAGCTTTCAGGCGACTAACGCTGAACGACCCTCTAAGAATGGCCGGGGCTACTGCATTCTTTACCACCTTTGCCTTGCCTCCCATACTCGTCATCCTGATACAGTTTTTAAGACTTGTTCTGGACCCCGACTTTATTCGCTCACAATTATTTGGCAGTCTTACCAAAACCCTTGGCCAGGCTTCGGTAGACCAGATCACGGGTGTGCTGGCCGGGTTAAAGAATATGGCGCAAAACTGGTATGTTACCGCAGGCGGTTTCATTTTTCTTCTTTTTGTTTCTACAACTTTATTTAAGGTTATAAAAGATTCACTTAACCAGTTATGGAAAGTTAAAACGAACAGGAAAAAGAAGATTTTAAATAAAATGCGAACCCGCCTACAGGCCATCCTGATCATTTTTATTGCAGGAATTTTGTTTGCGTTAGGCATTTTTGCAGAGGGCGTTCAGGCTTATATTGGCGAATACATTTCCGGCATATCAACCATTCTCGGTTTCTATTTTAACCAGGTAGTGAATTTTATTTTATCACTCCTTGTAATCACCATCTGGTTTTCCATGGTATTCAGGTACCTGCCCGATGCACGTCCGGAATGGAGGGTAGCGCTTGCCGGGGGATTCGTTACCGCATTGCTTTTTAGTTTGGGAAAATTTCTTTTGCGCAGGATGCTTAACCTAAGTAATATAGACAGCCTGTATGGAACATCTGCATCAATAGTTTTGCTGCTTCTTTTTGTTTTCTACTCATCTCTCATCTTATACTTCGGAGGCTGCTTTACCAAGGAATGGAGTAAATATATAAACAGGCCTATTCAACCATTGCCACATGCCAGCAATTATAAACTGGTGGAAGCAGAAGCCTAGTTCATCTGCGACTTTTAATTCCTTCCCTGACTGTTAAAATAAATCTAATCTCAATTCTTGTTTATTGAAACAGGATTTCCCCAGCATCTGCCATGAATACAGCATAAAAAGTTCAATAAACAAATTATAATTACAACTCATCCCTAGAAAACTACTGTTGAATGAACATTAAACACAGATCATTTTAGTTGATCGAAATATAAGATTGCAACCACTGATCTTTACACCAGAGTAATTTTCTTTAAGCATTCTTATAGCAGTAAGTTTCGAACCGGCGGTAATTTCTATTACCGCCTTTTTTATTTATTACAATTGAAACACCTTTTCATTCAATTCAGTCATCCTGCTATTTTAATGCGGCCCTTCAGCATTTAAGTTTGCACAAGAAATAATAAACTCATTTATATGAAAAAGATAATTGTTCTCATCGCATTCCTCGCTAGTTTCATACCGGCTATGGCTAATTCGGAAAATCCGGTGACGCCCGCGGTTTTACAGGCATTTCAAAAACAATTCACAGGAGCCAGCCAGGTAAACTGGATTCAAAACAATGGAGGGTTTAAAGCCCAGTTTGAGTGGAATAACCAATACATCTCTGCAATTTTTGATTCTACAGGTTCGCTGGAAGGAATTGAAAGAAATATACTTTCTACACAGCTTCCATTTTTACTTGGAAATAACCTGAAAGAGCAATATAAATCTTCATGGATCTCTGGTCTGGTTGAATTTACGAGTAAGGGTAAAACCATTTATTATGTTACAATTGAAAATGCCGACGCCACTACCGTTCTGAGGTCTGTAAAGAACTCCTGGGTTACTGTTAGCAGCACCATTAAATAATCACTGTTGTCCGGGGAAAGTTAATTAAATAAAAGGAAAAGGGAAGTTCGAAGACTTCCCCTTTTTTGTTTAGTTTGGAGTTACAACACAACAAC
>JAEZCV010000134.1 GCA_023429985.1 Bacteroidota bacterium
TACTCACTACTCACTACTCACCATTCACCATTCACCACTCCCCATTCCCTACCTTTGCCTCCATGGATAATTACGCCATCGCCGACCAGCTTTCACTCCTGGCTAAACTCATGGACATCCACGGAGAGAATGCATTTAAATCGAAATCATACGCTTCAGCAGCTTTCAGCCTGGAAAAATTACCCCAGCAAATTGCACAGACGCCCCGGGAAAAAATAGCCGGCATCCGCGGCATTGGTGACAGCGTGGCAAAGAAAATAATTGAAATCCTGGAAACCGGATCGCTGGAAGTACTTCAGCAACTACTTCAAAAAACACCTGAAGGTGTTTTGGAAATGATGAATATAAAAGGTCTTGGTCCTAAAAAAATACACCTGCTCTGGAAGGAAATGGATATCGATAATATTGAAGACCTCAGGCAGGCTTGTATTGAAAACCGTATTGCCGATAAAAAAGGATTCGGGGCTAAGACCCAGGAAAATATTTTAAATGCAATTGCCTTTCAGCAGGAGAACTCGGGCAAGTATTTATATGCAAGTGCAGAACCCTTTGCAGAAGCTCTTACTGAAAAACTAAGAAGCAAATTTGAATCATCGTTATTTGAAATAACTGGCGACTTTCGCCGTCAACTGGAAATTATTGAGTCTTTAGACTGGGTAACAACTGCCTCAAGTGAGGAATTACAAAACTTCCTGGTGAACGAACAGGTGGAACTTGTTGCCGACCGTGATGGTATGCTGGTTTTGAATTCAAATAATTCTTTGCTGCTTAGGTTTTATATCACTCATAAAAATAATTTCCATGCAACATTATTCAAAACTTCCTGCAGTGAAGAATTTGCAGCTGTTGCAGGATCAATGTTAGAAGGAGAGATTTCTAATGAAGAAGAGATTTTTGCAGGAACAGGAAAGATATTTATTCCTCCCTATCTCCGCGAAGATCCGCAATTGCTATCAGGTAAGAAGATTCCTGAAATAAATAATATCATTCAACCTAATGACATTAAAGGCCTCATTCATTCTCATTCCACCTGGAGCGATGGTGGTTACGGTATTGAAGAAATGGCAACTGAACTTATTAAACTTGGTTTTGAATACCTGGTGATCTCCGATCATTCAAAAGCTGCTTATTACGCAAACGGACTTTCCGAGCAAAAGATCAAAGAGCAACATAAACAAATTGACGAACTGAATAAAAAGCTGGCTCCCTTTAAAATATTTAAAAGCATTGAATGCGATATTTTAAATGATGGAAGCCTTGATTACAGCAACGAAGTGCTTTCCAGCTTCGACCTCGTGATCACCTCTATTCACAGCAACCTTTCCATGAATGAAGAAAAGGCAATGACGAGGTTATTGGGTGCAATAAGAAATCCTTATACAACCATACTGGGTCACATGACAGGAAGGTTGTTGCTAAGGAGAAAAGGATATCCGGTTGATTATGCTGCCATCATTGATGCCTGTGCAGAAAACAAGGTGGTAATAGAGATCAATGCCAACCCAAACCGGCTGGATATGGACTGGCGATGGATTCCTTATGCCCTTGAAAAAGGTGTGATGCTTTCTATTAACCCCGATGCACACACCATAGATGAATTCCATAATATTAAATATGGTGTATTGTCTGCACAGAAGGGTGGGCTTACCAGGAAACAAAACCTGAGCAGCTATTCATTAAAGGAATTTGAAACATTCCTTTCTTCAAATAAAAATAAAATGAATTAGTTAATGGCAGGAAGACTGATATAAAAACTTGTTCCTTTTCCAACCTCCGTTTCAAACCAAATATCCCCTTTTGCCTGTTCAACTATGCTTTTACACATAGCTAATCCCAGGCCTGTGCCAGAAGTTTTTGTAGTGAAGTTGGGTGTAAAAATTCGCTGGCGGATATCTTCAGGAATTCCCTCACCATCATCGGAAATGGTTACAATGGCATGCCCATCCTTCATTTCTTCGGAAATATTTATACGGCAGGTTTTATTCTGGTCACAGGCATCAACTGCATTTGCCAGCAGGTTGGTAAAAAGCCTGTTCATATGCGTTTTATCTGCTTTCAATATAATGCTGCCGGGCATAGGTTGCCAATCTATTTCAACCTTAGGATTGGTTCGGTGAAGTTCAACAAGAGAATGGATCACCTGGTGAAGGTCTACCAGTTCAATCTTTTTATTACCAATGTTGGCGAACTGCGAAAAATCTGCAGCGATTTTGGAAAGATGATCTATTTGTTCAATCAAAGTGTTGGCAACGTTTGTGGTTAATTCCTGAATGTTTCCCTGGTTACTATTGATGGCTTTTTGCAGATACTGAATACTCAGTTTCATAGGAGTTAAAGGATTCTTGATCTCATGAGCAACCTGCCTAGCCATTTCTCGCCATGCCCCTTCCCTTTCGCTTTTAGCCAATGCCTCAGCACTTTGCTCAAGCTCCTGTACCATCTTATTATATTGTTTCACCAGTTCACCTATCTCATCATCCTTCTTCCAAACAATTTCTTCATTTGCCCGACCCAGCCTGATAGCGCGCATCTTTTCTCCAATAACAGAAAATGTTTGCGTAATACGATTGGTAATGAAAAGTGCAATGATACCTGCTATTAGAAATATAAATGCATTCAGGTTGATAATGGTAACAAGGAAGTTGGATATCTCTTGTTTCAGATCGATCTGGGAAGAAAAATAGGGGATATTGAGATATTTTCTAACCGCTCCATTCTCATCTCTGACTGCAGAATATATGCTCAGGTATTGTAAAGAACTTACATTCTCTTCCTGAACACGCTGCACCTGCCTTAGCCTGTTGAGGTGATAGTAGGCAAGGGGATGCATCTTATAACTAAGTATTCCTCTTTTATAAACATCATCATCAGAGGTCATTTCAAGGTTACCTTCAAGGTCGTAAATGTTTACATCTACATTATGAATTTCTGCCACTTCATTCACCAGCGATTCAAGGTTTTCGCCATACACAGAAAGTGAATCTACCGCAGTAGTATCCATACTAACCGTGAGTGGTTTCGACATCTGCTGCACCATAATGCCTGCGGTACGACTTAACTTTTCAATATTATTCCGGTTATATCTCGAAATAAAAAATGAAATGGTAGCTGCTCCAATGATCAGGAAGGAAATTACACTGATGAAAATAACGGTACCGTGTATTTGCGAACGGATGGTGAACTGGAAGAATGGAATGAGTGACCCGCTGCTGCCCGCCATTCTTACCACCAGCGCCATCACCTGTATAAAGCCAACCATGATAAGGAAGGCACAGAAGAGATAGGAAAATAAGGTAATGCTCTCCAGCAGTGAATCTTTTTTCTTAACAATTACAATTAATTTTTTAGTGCTTGCCTTATACCAGAGTTCATCAAAATCGGCATTTTCCCTTTGCTCAAACTCGCTTAAAGGAACCTGGGATTGATCAATCGTGATCTGGAAAGGATATTTACTGGAAGATGTAATCAGCAACCTGTCGTTATATATGGCATGAGAATAAAGCGGGGAATTTTCCGGATCATTTCTTCCTATCTGCCGGAACAATTCAGGGTAAAGTGCATATGTTCCACCATATTGTTTGGGTGTTGATAAAATGAAAACCGTGCCTACAAATTCCGTTGTATCCCTGATGATCCTTCTGGTTATGTAAGTAAACTGGTCGAAACTGGTTTCATGATAATGCATATCCGGAATGCCGGTGGTTCTGCTTTGAACCGTAAAAATAGTATTGAGTTCGGCATAGGTAGAGCCTTCATCATTGTTTATGCCATTGTTTAAAGAATCGTAAACAAAAAGTTTTGTGTCATAACGGTTGGTATAGCCGGGGAATAGAGAACCAATTACGCTGTCTCTAATCAAACGATTCTCGCGCTCATTTCTAAATCGATCAAAGTTAGACTGGAAGAAACGGTTATCGAGATAAGTGATGGCAATACTTATAGTAGGTTCGCTGGAGGGATCTGTAAGCTGGTCGTATTTCTCTGCTATTCCCTTCCTGGTTCTTAATTCATTTTCCCTGTTACCCTGTAAAATGATCACAGCAACAGAAATAGAAAAAATAAAAATCCAGAAAAGCATTCCGGCTACCGTTGCATTAAACCGGTTGATGATGGAAGTTTCCTGGCTGAGAAACAATGTATATATCACCAGCCATACCAGCACAGGCAAATGAAAAAGCACAATATCATTACCCGACCTGAAAGTGAGAAAAACCAATCCAACCAGTGCAATAAAAAAATATATATAAACCTGTTTTCCTTTAAACACCGGGAAGATGAAACGGTATAGTATACGCGTAAAATAATAATAAGTCAGGGCTAGCAGGGCAAGTACAATAAAACCAACCACCGTATAAATATCAAGACTGAAAAAATCGGTTACATGAAAAGATATCTTGGAGTTGGTTACCAGTCCGCGTACCAGGTTGGCGGCCTGGAAGGTTGAAAAGATCAGGATGAATACAGCAAAAGCACCTGCAACATAAATCCGGTTACCATGCAGGTAAGAAGGAATTTTTTTCAAAGGACCAAGGTTCTGCCATGAAAACAAAACGATCCAGCACAACAGCAATATGTTAATGAGCAGATCACCAAGTGAACGGTTAACCTGGTTGGAAGCATAAATCAGTGGATCAAAAAGCTCGAATTGGCGGAGAGAGAACAGTCCGGGCACCAGGTAGAGGATCATCCTGCATATAAGCAGGCCGGCCACCAAAAATAAAATACCATGCATGGCCCTTGATGTTCTAACAATTTTTTCAGCTGTAAGATGCAGGTAGAGCAGGAAAAATAATAAAGCTCCCAGCCTCAGAATGATGCCCAATGCGTTTGGAGCGCCTTTGTTAATGTTGGCAACTTCTTTTAAATAAAATAAAGGCTGTCCATTTAAAGACTTAACCGCATTTTCAGTAACTGTCCTTTCAATTACCACTTCAGTATGGGCTGCATCGTCATGAATAAATTTAGTTTCCAGGTAATCAGTTTCCAGGTAATATTTATTCAGAACCGGGATGAGTCCAACGGCGGTAAAATTTTTACTACCCAGAATAGAAAATGATTTTTGAACTACAACAAACGAACCATTAGCCATTTCTACCAGGTAAGCATTTCCAGCTGCAGCGGCATTAATTTCCGGAGGAAGAATGGATTGTTTGTTCCAGAAGATCAGTTCATTTGTGCCGGTATCATTCGTACCATAAATAAAAAAACCAAACTTCTGGTTCCTGATGCTTTGAAACTCCTGCAAAGATTCTGAGCCCGAGGATAGTTTGAATAATAAAGAAGTATCGGCTAGCAGGTTTCTTAATTCTTTTTCCTGTTTGTGTACATAATCTTCCAGCTGCTCCTGGTGGTTTTGAACGGAAGGCAGTATGGTAAAAAACCAGGAAATGATAAATGAAAGCAGGAAGAGACCTCCCGCAAAGTATAAAATACTTTTCTGTGGAAGATTACTATGTACAGGCAATAGCTTCAATCTTTCTGCTGTTTGATTTCATTCCAGATGGCATCCATTTCATCAAGACTTAAAGCGTCAAGGGTGGTGCCTTTTTGCTTTGCTGCTGATTCCATAGCTGTAAAACGGTGAATGAATTTTTTATTGGTTAGTTCCAGTGCGTTTTCGGCATCTATGTTCAAAAATCGTGCAAAGTTCACCAGTGAAAAAACCAGGTCACCGAATTCCTCTTCGATCTTCTGTTGCTCACCTGTTTCTATGGCTTCTAATAATTCATTCTCTTCTTCCTTTACTTTCTCCCATACCTGGTTACGGTTTTCCCATTCAAAACCCACCTGTTTGGCTTTTTCCTGAAGACGCATGGCTTTGATCAGCGATGGCAGGGCTTTCGGAACACCGGAAAGCACCGAAGTTTTACCTTCCTTTAATTTCAGCTTTTCCCAGTTTCTTTTTACATCATCTTCATTATTCACTTCAACGTTCCCATATATGTGAGGATGGCGATCGACCAGCTTTTTGGAAACACCTTCAAGCACATCTTCAATAGTGAACTGCTTTTCTTCCGAAGCAATTTTCGAATAGAACACCAGGTGCAGCATAATATCTCCCAGTTCCTCTTTTATTGCCTGCCAGTTGTTGGAAGTGATAGCATCTGTTAATTCATAGGTTTCTTCCAGCGTCATTTGTCTTAGGGTATGAATGGTTTGTTTTTTATCCCATGGACATTTTTCTCTGAGGTCATCCATTATTAATACCAGTTTTTCAAATGCAGCGCCGTAGTTTCTCATGGTTATAGTTGAAATATTGAAAAGATCACAAAAATGGTAAGGATGAACATTAAGGATATAAACGCAAGTAAATTAAGCAAGATGAATTTCAGGAAGGTCTTTCCAAAACGCTGTCCATAAAATCTTTTCATTGCCACTAAAAGATAAACCTCAATAGATAATATCAGCACCATACCAATAATCTCAAGGAAATCCCATTGGGTTTTTATGGCAATGGCTTCCAGAATAAAAAACAATAACAGCAGGATAAAGGCAAGGATATAATGATATAATGTAATCACCACATGATCGGCATAGAGGTACTTCTTTCTGCGCAGGTAAAGAAGTTTCAAGATCAATGCAAATACAGGCAGGGACACAAATAATATGTAAGGCAGCTTATGCATTATTCTTGATGAAAAATCAGACAGCATTGCATTGAAATCATCGCCAAAACTCCTTTTATACCTGCGATACCTGTCGGCAATGGATTTCGATAGCCAGTCGGTTGAATCTACTTTTATTTCATTGGCTCTATCCCTACCCTGCAGTATATAAGTTCTGTTGTTCTTAAAAATTAAAAATTTACTTTCAATATTATCGGTGTCTGATACCGGCAGGAGTCCAACCGATTTGGATGTGTCCAGGAGGAGGTTAATTTTTTCAAACTTTCCATTATCTGAATTTAGTGTGTCTTTGATCAGGTCAGCAGCCATCTCAACCCGTCTTTCCTGGGAAAGAGTCAGGTCACCTGCTGAAGCAATAATTGCGGTTCCGGGGTCTTTCAATGCAAAAAACACAAGAAAGAATATGGCAGATGTAAAGAGATACATCCGTATGGGATCAAGGAAACTTTGCCTTCTTCCCTTAATATACTCAGCGGGTATATATCCGGGTTTTGTAAAAAGATATTTCAGTGAATCAAAGAACTTTCCGTCGAAATGAAATATATCGTAGATAAAATGCCTGGTAAGGCTCCAGAAGCCCTGCCTGGTTTGAATATTCTCCTGTCCACAGATATGGCAATACCTTGCATGAACAATGGTTCCACAGTTTAAACAGTCTTTTTCCTTACGTTCCGGCTGGTGACTCACGCAAATTTTTTCTTAAAAATAGCCAGATTTAGCAGAGTTATTCAACTGCATGCAGAATTGATGGTGGTATAGATTAAATTTGTTTCCACTATCCTGGCAGAAAGCTGCCTGAAAAACTTGAAAAATGAAACTTATCTTATCATTCCTGCTTATTGTTTTATCAGCAACTGCTTCTTCTCAATATTATTACAAGGACATCATTGGTACAAAAGAAAGCGCCCAAGCCATGAAGGCATATATGGATAATAATGTGTTGAGGGTGATGCTGACAAGCTATGATGCCGACGATACCAAAAGCGATAACTTTCTGGTAATGCAGGAATTTATTCCTTCAACAAGAATATTGAAGACAACTACAAAAACCGGCGATGCCGATCCTTCGGAATTATTTTCCTGGGTGAATGAAAAAGGAAATGTGATCAGAACACTGGACAGCAGCATTACCTATGTAAGTACTACGGTTTATCAGTATGATGATTTGGGAAACCTGCTTTCCCTGAGCAGCTTGAGTTATGATTCCTCAAAGAAAAATCCAATAAAGGAAGAACATATCTGGCAGTATGAATCAGGAAAAATAAAAAGAATGCTGCGCATTAAGAATGGTTCAGATACCAGCTTTGTAGAATTTAAGTTTGATGATAATGGCAATATCATTGAAGAAGCAGAAGTGAAAAAAGGAACCAGGGGTGAGCCGGTATATTATTATTACGACAGGCAAAACAGGCTTACCGATGTTGTTAGATACAATGTGAAAGCTCGGAAATTACTGCCTGAATATATGTTTGAATATTCACCTGCCAACCAGGTGATTCAAAAGATCACTGTTCCTTCTAACAGTGATAAATACCTGATCTGGCGTTACCAGTTCAATGCACAGGGATTAAAAATTAAAGAAGCTATTTACGACAAGGACAGGGATCTGATGGGTAAGGTGGAGTATGAGTATTCTTTTGGGAATTAGTTTGGGGTTTAGGGCCTGCCTGCAGGAAGGAGGTTTAGGCGTTTAGGCGTTTAGGCGTTTAGTCGTAAACTATTTTATTAGTCATTTATTATACAAGAGAATATTATTCTTCCAGAGGTTTCGTTTTCAAATAAAATTCTGTTGCAGTACGCATCCAGGAACCATCAGCTTTTCTAATCTCCAGTATGGCGAGACCAAAGCTGGGAAACCTGAATTCAGCGGTAATGAATCCCGGGAGTTGATCGGTTGCATAAATTTCATAAATTACTTTATCGTTGGAATCCTTTGCAATAAACTTTTGGCAATTATAACCCAGGATTTCCTTCGTTCCATTTTCCTTTTCTACTTTAAGTTCAAGAGGCTTCTGGCCAGATGAATTTTCTGATGTATAATATTTTCCATCTCTGTAATAAAATTTAGTACCTGTTCCGCGAATCATGGGATGAGTGGAGTTTTTTGTGAAACTATATTCCCCTTTCGAATTAAACTCAAAATTTACATTCCATATATAAGGAGGTTTTAAAACTTCAGACAGGAGTACTGAATCTTTCCCCAGCATTAATTGAAGTTCTTCATTTAAAGGAATTTTTGCCGGCGCTCCATTTTGCATCAGAACCTGAAGTTCTTCGCGATAATTGACTACGTAAGTTGTATCTGAATGTGCACTCAAAAAAATAAAACCCAACACAATATTTAATAACATGAAAAAGGTTTTAGTTAATCAAATGAATAGGAATAACATCCTGCAACCAATTAAAAGTTACAAATTTTTTAATAAGCTATTATAAAGATAAGGTCTTCTTCATAATCTAAACTTTCAAAACTCATATTAAATTAGAACGCCCATTCCAAGCACTTCCTTAATGGAGACTTTACAACAGTAGGACCTGAAGATCTTTAGCTCCTACTGAGCTCCTACTATCTGTTTACTAGCTGGGCTTATTTAGGGCTTCACGCAAAGTCCGCAAAGAGGGAGCGCGGAGAACGCAATAGTTTTTCTTCTTTAATTAATTAACGCGTGAGAAATAGAGGGGAGCAAGGAATATAGAGGGAGGGAAAATTCGGAAACAGAAAGAGAAACAGAAAGAGTGTACGGCGCTCTCCGCTCTGTTTCTGTTTCTTTTTTTTGAACCAGCATCCCGCAGTTGCGGGACTACCTTCCCGAAGTTGCGGGACTAGTGCATCTTCACCATACTAAAATAAAAAGCGGAATAGCTCCTCGCTCTCCGCTCTCCTTCTGTTTCTTTTTATGTGCCCAAGACCTGCCTGCCGGCAGGCAGGCTGGATTCGAACCAGCATCCCGCAGTTGCGGGACTACCTTCCCGAAGTTGCGGGACTAGTGCATCTTCACCATGATAAAATAAAAAAGCGGAATAGCTCCTCGCTCTCCGCTCTCCTACTGTTTCTTTTTATGTGCCCAAGACTGGATTCGAACCAGCACACCGTTTCCGGCGCTACCACCTCAAGGTAGTGCGTCTACCAATTTCGCCACCTGGGCATCGGGGGGATGCAAAAGTAATTACTTTATTAAAACAATCCGAAAAGTTGTTCCCTTTCCCGGTTCGGAATTTTTCACCGTTAAACTTCCTTTATGATAAATTTCAACAATGCGCTTTGATAAACTTAATCCCAATCCCCAGCCCCTTTTTTTGGTTGTAAACCCGGGCCTGAAAACTTTTGCCAGGTTTTGCTTGCTGATGCCTTTTCCCGTATCCCTGATATCGATCATAACTTCTTTGTCATATTCTTTTACATCAACATAAATATTCCCTTTCCCCTCCATGGCATCCAGGGCATTCTTTAACAGGTTTTCAATTACCCAGTCAAATAATGGTGCTGAAATTTTTACAGGCAGGTAAGTTTTATTATGCGTTTCGATAGCAAATCCAACTTTACCACCGGCGCGTTTCCTGATGTATTCCACCATCAGTTCCACCTGCTCAATAATATTTTTTTCTTCCAGCTTTGGTGTACTTCCAATCTTTCCAAACCTGTCGGTTACCAAACGTAAGCGGTTTACATCTTTATCAATTTCCGAAACAAAACTTTCTTTCGAATGCGTTTCTTTCAATATCTCCACCCAGCCTTCCAGCGACGAAACAGGAGTGCCCAACTGGTGGGCTGTTTCTTTTGCCATTCCGGCCCAAACCTGGTTCTGCACCGATTTATAACTGCTTCTCAAGCTGGTAACAGTAATAATTATAAACAGTGCAACGATCAGTAATTGAACAATTGGATAATACCTTACTTCATCGAGAAGGCGGCTGTGGCCATAATAATATTTATTGATCCTTGATGAATCCAGCGGATCTATCCAGGTAATGGGCTTGTTCTCCGATTTAAATCTTTTTAATTCCTGCCGGGGAAAATCTTTGTCTTTCTCGAGTTTTTTCTCATCCAGGTTGATATATTCTATGATGCTGTCTCTTTCATTCGTATAAATGATAGGGATATCGTCATTATCGGTAATGATGCGCAGGTTGAGTCTTGTATCGCCCGTGCTGGCCGGACTTGCCAGTAAGCTGGTGGCTTCCACCCACTGTTCCACCTTCTGTCTCTCTTCCGATGCAATTTTTGTTGCCAGGTAGGAAGAATACCAGATCGTACCGCTTACAATCAATATTGCTAGCAATAAAACCAGGATGCGCCAGTTGAGTAATTGCCGGAACAGGTCAGGAAACATGTTCCGAAAATAGCAAGTACAATCGGCTTCTATTATTTTTGATGAAATTATTTGTTTATTGAAGGCATTACCTACTGTTGCAATTGTTATCCTGAACTGGAACGGAAAACACTATCTCCAACAGTTTCTGCCATCTGTTTTACAAACAGACTATCCGGCATTAAGGGTTATTGTGGCTGATAATGCATCAACAGATGATTCATTGATTTTTTTAAGATCTTCCTACCCTTCTGTTGAAATAATTACACTTGAAAAAAATTGGGGATTTGCCGAAGGTTATAACCAGGCACTTAAACAGGTGGATTCGGAATACCTGGTTTTATTGAATTCGGATGTAGAAGTTACAAGCGACTGGCTTAAGCCAATGGTGAATTTTATGCAGGATCACACGCATGTTGCGGCTGCACAGCCGAAGATCCTTTCCTTTCTTCAAAAAGATCATTTTGAATATGCAGGTGCTGCGGGTGGATGGATCGATGCATTTGGTTATCCATTTTCCAGGGGAAGAATATTTGATCATTGCGAAAAAGATCATGCACAATACAACCAGGCGCAGGAAATTTTCTGGGCAAGTGGTGCCTGTTTACTAATCAGAAATCATTTGTTTAAAAAATCAGGCGGCTTTGACGGTTGGTTCTTTGCCCATATGGAAGAAATAGATCTTTGCTGGCGGCTGCAGTTAATGGGATATAGTATTTATTCGCTGCCTCATTCGGTGGTTTATCATGTGGGAGGCGGAACACTTCCCAAAGGCAATTCGAGAAAGGTCTTTTTAAATTTCAGGAATAACCAGGTAATGCTGGCAAAAAATCTTCCCTGGTCTGAAAAATGGTGGAAGGTACCCTTCAGGATGGCTCTTGACCTGGTAGCTGCTGTAAAAGCCTTATTAG
>JAEZCV010000158.1 GCA_023429985.1 Bacteroidota bacterium
GGACCGCCAAAAGCGGAAATACTATAGAGGAAGACATTCTTAAGAAAAGGAACGTGCCGCAACATCATAGCGCGATAAATTTATTGATATTCTTTTTCCCTCATCATATTATTTATATAAGCTGTCAACAACATTGTATAAATGAGTACATTTATTTCATTCAAATCAACAAGGTGAAAACAATAATATTTATCCTGGTCCTTGCATGCTTTTATGCCAATGCACGAGCCCAGAAATTAAACGAAGTCTATATTCAGCAGGCTGCCGACAAGATTGAGTCGAAATGTATTTCATGGCGAAGAGATATTCATCAAAATCCTGAATTGGGTAACCGCGAAATCAGAACCGCGAAAATCATCGCCGATCATTTAAGATCACTGGGAATTGAAGTGCAGGAAAAAATTGCCCATACAGGCGTGGTTGGAATTTTAAAGGGTGCTAAGCCCGGGCCCGTAATTGGCCTGCGCGCCGATATGGACGCGCTGCCGGTAACAGAAAGAACACCTCTAAGCTTCGCTTCAACTAAAAAGGCAATGTATAACGGAAAGGAAGTTGGCGTAATGCATGCCTGTGGCCATGATGCGCACGTTGCCATTTTAATGAGCGTTGCCGAAATTCTGGCTCCTGTGAAAAATGAAATTGCAGGCACTATTAAATTCGTTTTTCAACCCGCGGAAGAAGGGCCTCCCGAGGGAGAAGAGGGCGGTGCAAAACTAATGGTGAAGGAAGGCGTGCTTAAAGATCCTGATGTTGATGTAATGTTTGGATTGCACATTAATGCACAAACACCTGCAGGACAAATAAAATATCGCGAGAAGGGAATGATGGCAGCCGCCGACTGGTTTTCCATTAAAATAAAAGGCAAACAATCGCATGGCGCACAACCCTGGCATTCCATTGATCCTGTGATTATAGGTGCCCAAATCATTCAGGGAATTCAGAACATCATCAGCAGGCAAACTGAACTCACTAAAAATGCAGCGGTAATATCTACTACTATTTTTAATGGAGGCGTTAGGGAAAATATTATCCCCGAAAGTGCAGAATTAAAAGGAACTATAAGAACGCTGGACACTGCCATGCAGCATGATATCTGGAAAAGAATTGAAAGAACTGCAACCAATATTGCCGAAGCCTCAGGAGCTATTGCCGAAGTAAGCTTTACTCCCATGACACTGGTTACCTATAACGATCCTGAACTAACTCAAATTATGATGCCTTCTTTGAACAAGGCTACCAACAACAATGTTGTGCGAATGGATGCAGTTATGGGAGCTGAAGATTTTTCATTTTTTGCTGAAAAAATTCCATCACTCTATTTTTATTTAGGAGGTATGCCGGCCAACACCGATCCCGCATCGGCTGCTCCGCACCACACACCTGATTTTTTAATTGACGAGTCAGGATTTAAAACAGGAATAAAGGCTTTGTCATTCCTTGTGTTAGATTATATAAAGATCCACAATGCACGTAAATGAAATTTATGAAGACCTTTCTTGTATTTGTTTTTTTACTTCTTTTGAATTCTTCGTCCCATGCCCAGAAAAAAGATAAAAAGCTTCAGTCGAAGATAGAAGCTCTGATAAAAGATTTTGGTGGAGATATTGGAATTTATGTGAAGAACCTCGAGTCGGGAAAAACAGTTTCCATAAACAGCGACAGCATATTCCCAACGGCAAGCATTGTAAAACTGCCTATCATGGTGGGTATTATGGATAAGATCAATCGCGGAGAACTAACCTATCACCAGTCGCTCACTTATCGCGATTCTCTTTTGTATGCCGGTGTTGATATTCTCGGATCATTTAAAGATTCTGAAAAAATTGATCTAAGCAAGGTGATGATGCTGATGCTTACCATGAGTGATAATACCGCCAGCTTATGGTTACAATCCCTGGCAGGAACAGGAACAAGAATAAATGAAATAATGGATAGCCTTGGACTTCAACATACCAGGGTAAATTCCAGAACAGAAGGCAGAGAAGGTTATCGAAAGCAATATGGCTGGGGACAAACAACCCCCGAAGAAATGGCAAGACTTGTTGAAATGATCGTTGAAGGAAGGGTGATCAATCCATCATCAGGCGATAAGATGATTAGAATGATGGGGCGGAATTATTGGGATGAAGCGGCCATCTCGCAAATTCCGGCAGGGATTTTTGTTGCAGGTAAAACCGGTGCGGTTAACCAGTCTCGCAACGAGATTATTTATGTAAATGGAAATAAAACGAGATATATTTTTTCCATTTTCACAAAAAACAATATAGACCAAAGCTGGAAAGATGAAAACGAGGCCTGGGAACTTACAAGGAAGATTTCAGCATTAATTTGGGATCACTATTCACGCTGATCACTTAAGCAACTGGTAAAAAATAAAACTCATTACATAGGCAATGGCGGTCATGTAAACAAACTGTATGACCGGCCATTTCCATGTTCCTGTTTCGCGACGGGTAATTACCAGGGTGCTCATACATTGCATGGCAAAAACATAAAACACCATAAGGGAGATTCCGGTAGCCAATGTAAACAAAGGTGTTCCGTCGTCTTTTTTTGCAGCCCCTAATTTTTCTCTAAGCAACATTCCTTCATCGTCTTCTCCAACACTGTATAAAGTGGCCATGGTGCCCACAAAAACTTCTCTTGCAGCAAATGAAGTGATCAGTGCAATACCAATTTTCCAGTCGTAACCAAGTGGCTCAATGGCCGGCTCTATGGCCTTGCCCAATATGCCCGCATAGGAATTTTCGAGTTTGGCAGTGTTCCAGTTATTTTGAATAGAATCTTTTTGTTCGGGAAAACGTGTGGCCAGTTCAGAAAATTCCCTGTCAACATTTTCCATCCTCTGGCCTGGCCCAAAAGAACTCATAGCCCATAAAACAAGACTAATGATCATGATAATCTTACCGGCATCCCTCACAAAGATCTTTGCTTTGTTGATCATTGTCTGCGTAATGTTACCCCACCTCGGCGAACGGTAAGTTGGTAGTTCTAAAATAAAAAAACTGCGTTCGTTAATACGAATGAACCATTTTGCAACAAACGATACCAACAATGCCATTACCAGTCCCATAATATATAATCCCATCATTACCAGACCCTGTACACTTAAAAATCCAAACAGGTAAGTATTTGGAATAACCAGTCCAATAATAATTGTATAAACAGGAAGTCTTGCCGAACAACTCATTAAGGGCGTAATAAGAATAGTAAGCAGTCGTTCTTTTTTATTTTCGATGGCACGCGCACTCATAATGGCGGGCACCGCGCAGGCGAAACCACTTATCAAAGGCATAACGCTCTTCCCGTTCAATCCAACTGTTCGCATAAGCCTGTCCGTTAGAAAGCTTACGCGTGCCATATACCCGGTGTCTTCCAAAAGTGTTATCAGTCCGAATAATATCATGATCTGTGGAACAAAGATTATGATACCGCTAAGCCCTGCCACTACTCCATTGATCAGCAAATCGCTCCACCATGCTTCAGGAAGTGCATTGGAAAGGAAAACGCTAGCCGACGAAAAGAACAATTCAATCCATGTCATGGGATGTTGCGCCAGCCAGAAAACACTTTGAAAAAGGATAAATAAAACTGCAAGCAGAATCAGGTAGCCCCATTTGCGGTGCAGCAAAACATTATCCAGCTTATCGGTAAGAATGGTTTGTTGCAGTGGATCGGGTTCGGTTACTGCCACCTGCATAATATGCTTGATCCTTCCATATCGCTGCAGGATCTCTGTAGCCTGTGTTTTGGTCTGGTTAAAACCATTGTCTTTTTCAATGCTTTCAATCTTTTCCTGGGTAGCATCATCCAGTTGAAAAGATTCATGGCTAATGAGATAATGTATAGCAGAATAATCGCTGATGCCGGGAAGTAATTTTTTTACTTCTTCCACCGGTGTTTGAGCCAGCGATTTGTTATCAATAAAATCTCTTACAGGAATTTTATACTGTGAGGATGCGGTGAGCTCAATAGCTTTTTTTAGTTGTGCTATGCCGCGGTTTTTCCGGGGATTTACAGAAACCACCGGAACGCCCAGCTCTCTTTCCAGCTCGGGAATGTTGATCTCAATTCCTTTTTTAGCTGCCAGGTCGGCCATGGTAAGTGCCACAACAACAGGCATTTTAAGGTCCAGTATCTGGGAACAGAAAAGCAGGTTTCTTTTCAAATTGCTCGCATCTACCACAACTACAAAAACATCGGCCCTGATATCCTTATCCTGGTTCATTAAAACCCTGTAGCTTACCCACTCATCCAGTCGTTTTGGATACAGGCTATAGGTTCCGGGGAGGTCTATAATATTGCCATTTAATTGCAGGGCAATGGAAGTATGCCCGGTTTTTTTATCTACAGTTACGCCGGGAAAGTTTCCCACCCTTTGGTTAGAACCCGTAAGTACATTGAACAACGATGTTTTACCACTGTTTGGATTTCCAACTAAGGCGATATGAATTGTTTTTTTAACCACGCTTCGGGCCGCAAAGGTAAATGCAGGCCCTATCAATCAGTTACGATATCCGAAGTTTTAAATAATCCTTAGGTATAAGTTGATGGATGATAATTAACATTAATACTCGCAGAAATCTTTACTTACATGCCCAATTGCCCGCTTCATTGAATAAATTTGTAACCCATTCAAAATCTATCGCCGTGAAAAAGACCTTCTTCCTTCTATTGCTTGCTTTTGTTTCAGCTTCAGGAATCGCTCAGAAATTAAAAAAAGATGACAGGGTTTTGCTGGCTAACCTTCAAAAGCATGTTGTTTTTCTTTCAGATGATAAGTTGGAGGGAAGAAGAACTGGCACTGCCGGGGAAAAGCTGGCTGCCGATTACATTGCCAATCAGTTTAAAGCTCTTGGACTTAAACCTACCGTTAATGGAAGTTATTTCCAGGAATTTTCAATTAATGAAGGTAAAGCCATCCATTCATCAACAACACTTTCAATTGATGGTAATCCATTGCTGTTGAACAAGGATTTTTTCCCCCTGAGTTTCAGTGGGCAGGGAAAGGTTGAGGCCATGCCTTCGCTTTCGCTTCAGGAAAAAGACATGCCCTGGTTTATTGATTTAAAAGAAGTTTTAAATGCGAATGTGCACAATCCTCATTTTGATCTTTATGGCGCTATCGATGAAATGGCGAAAGAAGTGCAATCGAAAGGAGCTACAGCCTTATTTCTATATATAACAGAAGGCCCGGATGTATTGAAATTTGAGGCAAAAGACAGAAGAAAAGTCGCTGCAATTCCTGTGATTTATGTTTCAAAAAATGCCGCTTCAAAATATTTAAGCGATCCATCTGCAAGCCTTGATATAAACTTGAATGTAAAGCTTGAGGATGTTATTCGTAAAGGAACAAATGTTGTTGGCTTTCTTGATATGGGCGCCGGCAATACTATTATTATTGGTGCGCACTACGACCATTTGGGGCTGGGTGAAGACGGAAATTCCAGGGCAACGGCAATGGGCGATATTCATAATGGCGCGGATGATAACGCCAGTGGAACTGCCGCAATTATTGAACTGGCACGCATGGTTAAGTCGGAAAAACTAAAAAAACATAATTATTTATTTATAGCCTTTTCCGGTGAAGAGTTAGGATTATATGGTTCTAAATATTTTACCGAAAATCCCACTATCGACCTGGGTCGTGTTAATTACATGATTAACCTGGATATGGTGGGAAGACTAAACACCGATACAAAAACATTAACCGTTGGCGGTTATGGTACTTCGCCTTCCTGGGGAAGGTTTTACGAAACGCCGGGAAAGAAAGGTTTGTATAAAGAGAACCTTCAATTTAAGTTTGACTCCAGTGGAACTGGGCCAAGCGATCACACCTCTTTTTACAGGAAAAATATTCCGGTGCTGTTTTATTTTACCGGTTTGCACACCGATTACCATAAACCCACCGATGATCATGATAAAATAAATTACCTGGGGCAGCTTCATTTGGTTAAGCATGTATTAAGTGTAATTGAGGCAACCGATAAGCATAAAGAAAAACTGGCCTTCACTAAAACACGCGAAGCACAGACAACCACTTCTGCACGTTTCTCGGTTTCCCTGGGTGTGATGCCTGATTATACATATAGTGGGCAGGGGCTGAGAGTAGATGGGGTGAGTGAAGGAAAAACCGCGCAAAAAGTGGGAATTAAAGCCGGCGATATTGTTACAGCCATTGGCGATTTCCAGGTTAACTCCATGGAATCCTACATGCAGGCACTTTCGAAATTTAAAAAAGGCGATAAAACAGTAGTTCAATACCAAAGGGAAGGAAAAACAACATTTGTTGAAGTGGAGTTTTAGTAATTTTCCATTTCCAAATCCTTTTATGGCTTCCAATCAAAACCAAAAACTCGTACTCGACACGCAGGCGCTAACCGATGATTTCTTCGAAGAAGCAAAACTTCTTGGAATTATGGCTCCTGTAAAAGCATACCAGTTTTGCTGGAAGGTTAATTCTGCATTGGGAATTGATTTCAGGATCAATATCGACCTTGAAATTCAGTTAAAGAAGAAGCAGCGAAATTATTTTTTCTCTGTTTACGAATATTGCGAACCTACCAATTGTCTCAAGCATTTTCTTTACCATAATCACTGCGACGGCGAATATCTTTTGCCCGAATTCAAACACCTCGATTTTTTATGGCTGTTAAAGGATGATCATGTTTCCAATGAAACATTGCAACAATTGGTGCAGTCCATCAAAAATATAAACGGGGTTCAGCTGGTTGTAGAACTTACCGGTGAAAAGATTAAGAATAGAGAATATCTTGTATTCTGACCCTCCTTCTTCAACACTATAAACTTAAAATTATGTGGTCATCCGATAACAATGCACTCTACCGCAAATTTGAATTCAAAGATTTTTCCGCTGCATTTTCATTCATGACGCAAGTTGCACTTGCATCGGAAAAAATGGATCATCACCCAAAATGGACCAACGTGTGGAATACAGTTGAAATCTGGTTATCTACACATAGTGCCGGAAACACTGTTACGGATAAAGACAAAAAACTTGCAGAGAAAATTGATGCCCTCTATGGAACAGGTAACTGATACAATCCTGATGATTCGCCCCGCAGCCTTTTCTTTTAATAAGGAAACAGCTACCAATAATATTTTTCAAAATGAAGTGGAAGATGTTGCCGGTTCAGTTCAACAGAAAGCACTTCATCAGTTTGATAAAATGGTGGATCAGTTAAGGGAGAAAGAAATTAATGTGATTATTGTAAACGATGACAAATCCATACCCAGGCCCGATGCAGTATTTCCAAATAACTGGTTCACTGCCAGCCATGATGGTGGTTTGCATATCTTTTCAATGTTTGCGCCTAACAGAAGAACCGAAAAGCGCGCAGACCTTGCGGATCTGCTGCAATTAAATTTCGAAGTAGAATATGTAAAAGACTGGTCGTTTTTAGAACAGGAAAATGCTTTCCTTGAAGGCACAGGAAGTATGGTGATGGACCACCAAAGCAGAATTATTTATGCATGTTTGTCGGAAAGAACAAACCTGCAGGCGCTTGAACAATTTGCCGAAGCCATGGGTTATCGTGTCATGCCTTTTACTGCCGAATACAAAGAGCAGGCAATTTACCACACCAATGTTATGTTGAGTATTGGAGATGGCTTTGCGGTTTTATGTCCTAAAGTAATAACCGACCATACAGAAAGAGTTGCCGTTGCCCAATTGCTCGAAGCTACAGGCCATGAGAATATTTATGTTGAACCCGAACACATGAAAGCTTTTGCCTGTAACCTTTTGCAGGTAAAGAATATGAAAGGAAAGAAATTTATAGTTGCCAGTAAATCTGCAATTGATGTTTTACCGAACGAGAAAACTGAAAGATTAAGAGCTTATGGAGAATTGATTATTGTGGATGTTTCCACAATTGAATCGGTGAATGGAGGCAGCGTTCGATGTATGATGGCAGAAATTTTTTTAAAGAAAAAGAATCAGGCCGATACATAAACCATTTTTTCTTTTTTAGATATCATTTTCCCGATTTTCACAGCATTAATTCCCTGCGCAGTAAAAACCGATTCAACTTCCTCAATAGCACCATCATTTACAGCAATCAGCAACCCTCCATTTGTTTGCGGGTCGGGTAAAACATTGAAAGCTTCCATTACATTTACGCCTTTTTCAAACTGAACATGCTTGCTATAACTATTCCAGTTACGGAAAGTGGCATCCGGGATGGTTCTTTGTTTTAGGTATGCGTCTAGTTCAGAGAATTTTGGAATGCTGTTATAATTTATTTCGGCAGAAATTTCACCGCCCAACATTTCAATAAGGTGTCCCAGTAATCCAAACCCCGTGATGTCTGTCATGGCACTAACACCATTTATTTTCCCAAGGTCTTCACCAACTTTATTCAGCGCGGCCATTTGAGATATAACTGCCTTATAGTGTTCCGGTAAAAGAACGTCGCGCTTTAATGCTGTTGCAAGTATGCCTACTCCTAATGGTTTGGTAAGAAATAAAATATCTCCTTCGGCAGCACCTGTGTTTTTTTTGATGTGATTTTTTTTAATAGAACCTGTAACAGACAAACCAAAAATCGGATCCTGAGAATCTATGGTATGTCCTCCAGCTAATGGAATGCCGGCTTCTTTGCAAATGCTTCTTCCTCCTTCCAAAACTTTCTTAGCCTGTTCGGTTGAAAGTTTTTCAACCGGCCAGCCCAGGATGGCTATGGCCATCAAAGGTTTTCCTCCCATTGCATATATATCGCTTATTGCATTTGCAGCTGCTATTCTGCCAAAATCAAAAGGGTCGTCAACAATGGGTAAAAAGAAATCGGCTGTGGAAATGATTGCCGAGGTTTCATCAATTTCAAAAATGGCAGCATCGTCGCTGCTTTCATTCCCTACCAGCAAACCTTTGAAGCCGGGATTGTCCTTAGAAGAAATTATTTCCTGTAAAACTGATGGTGCTACCTTGCATCCACATCCACCCCCTTTTGAAAACTGGCTTAACCTTATTTCATCCATTATTTAATTTTTTTCTTCCTGATCCTGATGGCCGCATTTGTCTGGAGGTCTGCAGAAAAATGTAACTGGTGTATAATGTCACCATCTTTGATCATGAGCAACCCTGTGTTTGGCGGAATGGTTCCCAGGTTTTCGGCAACCAGCAGAATTTCAAATTCATCCTCTGTAACACTGATGGTTTTTCGAATAGCTACTGCCGTTAGTTTGGAATTCGGAATTATATTTTCATTCCCAACATACACACTTACCGAATCGCCATCGATCATTCCATTATCATAAAAAGACAACTGAATGCTGTCGCCAACAATATCAAAAACTGCCAGTTCATTCCGCGCTCTTTTATCATAAGGTATGGCAACCGGAATTGTTTCTTTTGAATTTTCCGGTAATTTATTCTGATTGTTTTTCCTGCTGATGTTTGCATTGTTCCTGTAATTGGGTGAACTGATAATATCCAGTTCCCTCAGATGGGTAAAAAGTGCGGAGTTGGCGCTGTCGGTAGACCTTTTCATGTCCACCTTTCCAGGAATGGAATAATACTTTTTAGTTCGATTGGTTTCCCAGGTGCCATTAAGGTTCACAAGGCTGTCCTGGTTATTCAAAGGAATTACAAATAAACGCTTTACCCCTTTTGCCGGCGCTTCAGGAAAATTGTGCGCCAAAAATTTATCATCTTCCACCACCAGGTTTTCTCCATCAATTCTTCCCTTAACCCTGCGGATACCGTAATAAAAAGTATCGTTCGAAACAAAGGTTACATAAGAATAGCCGGTGATCTTTCCCCTGTATTCACTTAATGCAAGCTGGTATTGCTGTAAAAGTTTAGTGGTATCGTTGTACAGCGTACCAGAATAAAAGCCACTGACCTTTTGGGCGGAAGCGCTGGCAAACAAAAATGCAGCAATGGTGAAGAAGATGATTTTCATAGTAATTGATATTGGTTTTGCAGCAGGCAAGCATTGGCTGGCGATACTGAAGGGCAAGGCAAAATAGTCAATAATTTTTCAAGTTCCGAACGGTTATAAAGCCCTTTTTTATAATGTTTATCGTAATAGGTCAACAGAATGCGGAAGGCTTCTTTTATATTGCCATTTTCAAGAAAGAATAAAGTGTTTTTGGTTTCTAATGGCCCCAGGCGCTTACTGATCCTGCCTGTGGCATGCGCCAGTTTTTCAACGGGCAAAACCCCATATTCCCGGCAAATATTTTCAAGCCTGTGTTCAAAATCAATATCCAGGAAGAAAACCGGGGCAGCTCTCATAGTTTCCCATAAGGGCTTTGGAATATTGAGGTCGCCAATACGCTGACTTTCATCTTCCAGCCAGATTGTTCTTCCCGGATCTGAAAATTCTTTATTTTCTTTTCTTCCGGATTTTTCAAATAATTCAAGGGCCAGGATGTTTTCAAACATTTCAGGCCTGGGTTGTTCTACACATTCTATATTTCCAAATGCCGAACCTTTGTGGGCGGCAATTTTTTCAAGGTCAATAATTGTTTCACCTTTCTTTTCTAATTCCCGCAGTACTGTTGATTTGCCCGAGCCTGTATATCCTCCTAAAATTTTAAAGTTATAAGGCAGTTCGAAAGATTTTAAAACAAAATTCCTGAACGATTTATACCCTCCTGCCAGCACATGTACGCGAAATCCATACAAATCTAACAGCCAGGCTACTGCGGCGCTTCTCATTCCGCCACGCCAGCAATAAATGAAGATTTCAGATTTGCCCGGCGTTGTAGACAGACCCTGCCCAGTATGATAAATCCCTGCAGCCAAATTTTCCACTTCTTCTGCCATTCCTCGCATCTTTGGTCCAAAAAAATCAAGTCCGGCTTTAATGGCTACCTCCCTGCTGCTTTGTTTATACAGGGTGCCAACGGTTTTTCTTTCTTCGTCGGAAAAAAGAGGAAGATTATAAGCGCCGGGAATTCGGGCATGAGCGTATTCTGCCGGAGATCGTACATCAAGCAGAAGAGTACCCGGCGGCAGGTTTAAAAATTCTATGGTAGTTATCCTGGAAACAGGCACATAGCAAAAGTATCTTCAATTGCTTAAACAAAAATGCCTCCCGCTAGGGAGGCACTCATTATTATGCTAAAACAAGCTTAATTATCGTCTTTCACCTTCACTTCACCGTCGTCAACCTTTATTTTTTTATCGTCTGTTTTGATCTTCATGTCGCCATCAGCTTCTTTCTTCACTTTCATATCATCAGACTTCATTTTAACATCGCCATCATCCCATTTGATCTTATCCCATTCAACCCACTGGCTGTCATCACCAAGGTAAAGGATCCTGTCATTTTCCTGCTTTGCCTGGCGCAACCTGTTGCCTTCTGCATCATAAACCCACCAGTCATTGTTGTCTACATAAATATACCTGGTAACCGGTTGGTTAGTGGAAGTATTTACCTTACTGCCTGTTGTTCTGTCTACAGAAATCTGAATGGGTTCACCGGTTTGTGCATCACGGTAAAGACCAGCCTGGCTATTACGATCGAATTCATCGGCCATAGCTGAATAGTCGCTGTTGGTATTCATAGTACCCGCAGTATTCATGGAGTCCTCGTTAGTTGCAGCGGTATCCGCATCGTTGTTACAGGCAGCAAAGCCTAACGATAGAACGGCCATCACACTGAAAATCTTCTTTTTCATTTTAAGAGTTTTTTGTTTCAGTGTAGAAATACAAAAATGAGACCGCCTTGAAAAATTCCCCGGATTAGCGATTCATTGAGGCAAGAAATTCCTCATTGCTTTTTGTTCCCCTCATTCTTTTCAACAATTCGTTCATTGCTTCTTCTGTATTCATATCATTCAAATACACGCGAAGCAGGTTCATCCTTTGTAGAACATCTTTCTCTAAAAGCAGGTCGTCTCTGCGGGTAGACGATGAAACGAGGTCGATGGCGGGGAATATGCGCCTGTTGGCCAGCCTGCGATCGAGTTGAAGTTCCATGTTGCCGGTACCTTTGAATTCTTCAAAGATCACCTCGTCCATTTTAGAACCGGTATCTATCAGGGCTGTGGCAAGAATTGTAAGTGATCCGCCATTTTCAATTTTCCTTGCCGCACCGAAGAACTGCTTAGGTTTTTGCATGGCATTGGCTTCCACACCACCCGATAAATCTTTACCCGATGCGGTAGCAACCGTATTGTGGGCACGGGCAAGTCGTGTAATTGAATCCAGAAGAATTACAACGTCGTGTCCGCATTCTACCAGTCGTTTTGCTTTTTGAAGTGCAATTGTAGAGACCTTTACGTGTTTTTCGGCAGGTTCGTCAAAAGTTGAAGCAATCACTTCCGCTTTCACACTTCTTTCCATATCTGTAACCTCTTCCGGCCTTTCATCAACCAGAACAATTATCAGATAGCACTCGGGATGGTTTGCTGCAATAGCATTGGCAACAGCCTTCAACAACATGGTTTTACCTGTTTTGGGCTGCGCAACAATCAATCCTCTCTGGCCCTTTCCTATTGGGGTAAATAGGTCCATGATACGCGTACTGTAATCCGAAGGGTTCGTAAACAGGTTTAGTTTCTCGAAAGGAAAAAGCGGGGTAAGATAATCGAAAGGTACCCTGTCGCGTACTTCTTCAGGGCTCTTACCATTAATATGTTCAACCTTAAGAAGTGCGAAATATTTTTCTCCTTCTTTGGGAGGGCGAACCGATCCATATACGGTATCGCCTGTTTTTAAACCAAATAATTTTATTTGAGAAGGAGATACATATACATCATCGGGAGAAGAAAGATAATTATAATCGGAAGACCTCAAAAATCCATAACCATCAGGCATCATTTCCAGAACGCCCTCGGCAAGTATGATCCCGTCGAATTCAATATTAAAAACCTGCTCCCTTTTTTGAGGGAAAAATTTATTTACCTGGTTTGATGATTTCTCCTGCTGGCCTTCGTTAGCGCCGGATTCCGGTTGCACCTTTTCAGTTTCCGGTGGCACTGGGGCGGATTCGGCCTGAGGCTTTTGTTGTTCGGTCTGCTCAGTAGATGCCTGGGGCAAGTCAAGTTCGGCTTGTTCCTCTGATTTTTTCTTTGCAGTTTTCTTAGGCGCTTCTTTGCGGGGAGCAGCAGCTTTTTTAGGTGCTTTTTTAGATTCGGCTGTTGCGTTTCCGGTTTCTTCAACAACCGCTTCTTCTGTAGAATTTGCAGTGGATGCTTTTACTATTCTTTTTCTTTTTGGCTTATCCGAAGCATCTTCTTTTTGTTGACTTCCCATTACTGCTTGTTTGTCGAGTATTTTATAAATCAGGCCCTGCTTGTCGAGCTTTTTGGCATTTTCAATTTTTAATTCTTCAGCAATGTCCAGCAACTCCGGAACAAGCATGTCGTTCAACTGCAGAATATCGTACATAAGAAATGGTTTGAACTAATCAGAGGTAATAACCGGTCTGTTAACTTATTGATTTGTTTATGAAATGGAATGTAAATAACCAGTGTTGCGAGTAATATAGGTATGAGCTCTCAACTGTTTCCGCTGCAATTATACAGCTAAAAAGAGAAATTCAAAAATTTTTGTGCCAGTTTGCCTCCTGTTAATTAACCTGTTTTCATTGGGAAGCCATTGCAAAAACACGCTGTTACGGTCAGTAGTTTTACTTTTTTACTGCTCTTGCTTAATCTCTTCATCGGCTATCTTTGCCATCTCCAAATAAAAGCTGAATTCAATTTTATGTTCAACAGGCGCACTCCTATCAGAGAAATTTTAAAATTAGACCCACAGGAACAGGAAGTTACCGTAATGGGCTGGGTAAGAACTTTCCGTAATAACCAGTTCTTAGCCCTGAACGACGGTTCAACCAATAACAACCTGCAGGTGCTGCTTGAACTGGGAAAATTTCCGGAAGAAACACTCAAACGACTTACTACAAGCGCTTCGATTAAAGCCAGCGGAACCCTGGTTCCTTCGCTAGGCAAGGGTCAAAAAATGGAACTTAAGGCAGGCACAGTTGAAATTTTAGGTGACAGCGACCCGGAAGTATACCCCTTACAGCCCAAAAAACACAGCCTTGAATTTTTACGCGAAATTGCCCACCTGCGTTTTCGCACCAATACTTTTGGTTCTGTGTTCCGCGTACGCCATTCTCTTGCTTTCGCCGTACATAAGTTTTTTAATGAAAAGGGATTTCTTTACCTGCATACGCCTATAATTACGGCAAGCGATGCCGAAGGTGCCGGTGAAATGTTCAGGGTAACCACGCTGCCGGCAGATAATCCTCCTAAACTGGAAAGCGGTGACGTTGATTTTTCGCAGGATTTTTTTGGCCGCGCTACCAACCTTACAGTAAGCGGTCAGCTGGAAGGTGAACTCGGGGCCACTGCATTTGGTGATATTTATACTTTTGGTCCAACATTCCGCGCCGAAAATTCAAACACGGCAAGACATCTCGCCGAGTTCTGGATGATTGAACCCGAAATGGCATTCAATGATCTTGAAGATAATGCAAACCTTGCGGAAGAATTCATCCGGTACATTATTAAATATGTAATGGAGCACAATGCCGAAGACCTTGAATTCTTAAGAACCCGCTTGCTTGATGAAGAAAAACAAAAACCCCAACAGGAGAGAAGTGAACTGGACCTGATTGAAAAACTGAAGTTTGTTGTTGAAAATAAATTTGAAAGAATCACCTATACCCAGGCCATTGATATTTTATTGCAATCTGCTCCTTACAAGAAAAAGAAATTCCAGTACGAAGTAAAATGGGGCGTGGATATGCAAAGTGAACACGAACGTTTTCTTGTGGAAAAACATTTTAAAAAGCCGGTGATCGTTACCGACTATCCCAAAGAATTCAAATCATTTTACATGCGGTTGAACGATGATGGTAAAACAGTGGCTGCCATGGATATTCTTGCGCCGGGCATTGGTGAAATTGTAGGAGGATCACAGCGTGAAGAAAGGTTTGATGTGCTCACAAAAAGAATGGAAGAGATGAATGTTCCAAAAGATGAACTCTGGTGGTACCTCGATACCAGGAGGTTTGGCACTGTACCCCATTCGGGATTTGGTTTGGGTTTTGAAAGAATGGTGCAGTTTGTAACAGGCATGAGCAATATACGCGATGTAATTGCTTTCCCACGCACACCCAGGAGTGCCGAATTTTAACTGTCGGTGCCAATGGTGAGAACCGGGTAAACAATATTTTTTATCAGCTCAGAAGTATGGGTTTTAAAAATCATTCTTTCTATCATGCTGTGTTTTTGTGGTAATACCATCAGCATATCCATATTGTTATCCAACATAAAATTGCCAATTGCATCAGAAAAATTTTCACCATCTAATGTATGACAATCTGGATGCAGGTCAGGCAAAATAGTATGAAGATCCATTTTTTCTTCTCCTTCAGTTTTAACATGAACAATATGCAGCCTGGCCTTCGTTTCGGAGACGAAATTTCTTATCCATGCTTCGTGCCCCTCTAACGCATTTCCGTCGGAGGCAAGTGCAATGTTATGTATCCTGAATTCAACAGTTGTATCAGGAACCGTAATTACAGGTGTTTTTGAAGATCGGATTAATGATAAGGCCGTGCTGCCAAAAAGAAATCTTTCCACTCCGGAAGCTCCATGCTTTCCTACAACAACGGCAAAAGGGTTGGTTTTCTCACTCAGCTCATTTACTTCGGTAGTTACATCTCCCAGCCTGCTTATGGTTTCAATAGTTAACCCGGGAAAATCGCGCGAAAGGTCGGCCTTCACATTTTTTAATCCTTCATCAGCATTATTTTTTAATTCTTCTGCCGAAACCATCAGTACAGGAACATCGCTCATGCTGATGGGAATCTGGTAAACATGTAAAACAGTAAGTTGCGCTCCAAACTGCTTTGCCATATTTGCTGCATATCGAACGGCATTGTCGGCAGAAGCAGAAAAATCAGTGGCTACTAGAATTGATTTCATATTGAAAAATTACAAAGAATTACGGGTTTAAAAGTAATAAGGTGTTTACCTTCAATCATAAAAAGGCGGGGATAACTCGAAAGGCATTAATTTGAAGAGTGAAAACGGATACTTAATTTTACACCCTTCAATTATTTTGTTATGAATATTCCCGTGGTAGATCTTGCAGAATTTCAAAGTGGTGATCCGGTTAAAAAACAGGAGTTTGTAAAAAAACTGGGACAGGCATACGAGGAAGTAGGCTTTGTAGCAGTAAAGAATCACGGAATTCCCGACGATCTGATCGCTGATCTTTATAAATATGTGCAGCAGTTCTTTTCTCTTCCCGATGATGTGAAATTGAAATATGAGAAGAAGGAACTTGCCGGACAAAGAGGTTATACTTCTTTTGGCAGGGAGCATGCAAAAGGATTTGATGCTCCTGATTTGAAAGAGTTTTTCCAGTTTGGCCAAACGGTTGAAGACAATGACCCGGTAAAAGATGAATACCCGGATAATATCACTGTGGAAGAAGTGCCGGAGTTCACACCAACCCTTTTAAAAGCGTATAAAAATTTTGAAAGATCCGGTACCGACCTTTTAAAAGCCATTGCTCTTTATCTTGACCTTGAGGAAAATTATTTTGATCAATGGGTTCATAATGGAAATTCTATTTTAAGAGCCATACATTATCCTCCTATTACATCTGAGCCTAAATCTGCTATCAGGGCCGAACAACATGAGGACATAAATCTTATTACGCTTCTTGTGGGTGCTTCAGCAGATGGATTACAGATTCTTACCAAACAAAATGAATGGGTAGGTGTAACTTCTCTTCCCGAACAAATAGTGGTAAATGTGGGCGACATGCTGCAGCGATTAACCAACAATAAATTGCGGTCTACAACACACCGTGTAGTGAATCCACCTCGCGAACTCTGGGCAACATCAAGGTTTTCAATTCCTTTCTTTTTACACCCGCGCAGTAATATGAATCTTGCCTGCCTGGAAGGATGTATAGACGAAAATCATCCAAAAGAATATGAAGATGCAACTGCCGGCGAATATCTTGATGAAAGATTAAGAGAGATCGGATTGAAGAAATAATTGCTGCTGCTTTTTTGCAACTGTTAAAAAACTTTTGAATTTTTGAAATTGCCGCTTTTCTAAATTGCTGCATTTCATACAGCTATGTTGCAACTCATCACGGGTAAAATGCAATTCATTAAAGGGAATACTCCTGGACTTTGCTTTTAACGGGCGCTTAACCTTTTTTCCGCAAAATTTGTATCCATAACCAAAAACAGGCAGTATGAAGAAATATATACAAATCTTTGCGCTTCCCTTCCTGCTCTTAGTATTTACCTCAGCAACTTTTGCGCAGGAAAATCTTGCCCCGGATCAGAACCCCTCTTTTAATAAGAGTCGTGAAAAATATATGGGCATGGCCGATTCGGTAAACCAGCTTCACAGCACTACTGTTCAACAAACATATAAAGCTTACGACTGGTACGAAGCAAAAATTGAAAAACGTGCAGCACGCACAGAATTCAGAAGACAACTCAGGCTTGAGCGCGCCCGCTCGCGTCACTATTACTGGAACAATGGGTATAACCAATACTATCGTATGCCTGTGAGGTATGGATACCATTACCGCCAGTCGCCATGGTATTTCCTGTTTTAAAAAATCAAATTAAAAACTGTTTTATGAATAAAGTTTTACTACTGTTATTTTCTTCTTTGTTGATCTTTAGTTGTGCGCGTAAAGTGGCACGTGTTAGTCCCGATGAACAGATCGACATCAGTGGCCGTTGGAACAATACCGATTCCAGGCTGGTTTCTGAACAAATGATCCAGCAAATATTATCTGCCGGCTGGTTGCAGGACCATGTGGCCGCAACTGCAAAAAAGCCTGTGGTTATTGTTGGATTCATTACCAATAAATCACATGAGCATATTGATGCGGAAACTTTCATGAAGGATGTTGAGCAGTCATTTATTAAATCTGAAAAAATACGATTGGTGCAGGGTGGAAAAAAGCGTGAGGAAATGCGTTCGGAAAAAGCCGACATGCAAACGAATGCTTCTGTTAGTACAATGAAAAAATTCGGTTTGGAAAATGGAGCCGACTATATTCTCCAGGGATCTATAAATTCAATTGTTGATGCACACAAACGTAAGAAAGAAGTTTACTACCAGGTAAACCTGGAGCTTACCAATATTGAAACAAACGAAATTGTTTGGATCGGTGATAAAAAGATAGCCAAGATCGTAAAAAATTAATCTTTGGATTTCATGCGTATATGGTTTAACCATATTTTTTTGCTGCCGGTTGCGGTGGTTGTGATGTTGTGTTCATGCGCAAGCTATAACCAGCAATCGGCGGCTTATTATTCCCATCTTCAAAATGGAAATTTTGAAAAAGCCTCGGAAGCGCTTAGCCAGAATAAACTGCTGAAGAAATCCCGCAATCGCCTTCTTTACCTCATGGAAAAGGGAAAGATGGAACATTTGCTGGGAAATTACGAGAAAAGTAATCGCTATTTTAATGAAGCAGATCACATTATGGAAAGCAATGGTAATTCGGCAGGAGATGTGGTGCTGGGCTACCTGATGAATCCAATGATGGAAACTTACCAGGGCGAAGCTTTTGAAAGGTACATGCTTCATTATTATAAAGCATTGAATTACCTGCAGCTTAAACAGCCCGGAGAAGCTCTTGTTGAGGCACGGCGCATTACTATCTCTTCCAATTTGCAGGACGACCTGGCAGGTAAAAATAAATATGGCAAAGATGCATTTGCGCTTATGCTGCAAGGTTTGATATATGAAGCAAACCAGGAATTAAATAATGCTTTTATCTCTTACAGAAATGCAGCAGAAATTTACCTCGGGAATAAAGAATATTTCTATGGGGTTAAAATGCCTTTGCAATTAAAAAAAGATGTAATCAGACTTGCTTACCTGAATGGATTCCGTGAAGAATTTGAATACTATAAACAAAAGTTCCGGTTAAGTTTTTCAGAAGAAGAACTTTCGCAGGGCGAACTGATAATATTTTGGGAAAACGGGCTTGCTCCTGTTAAAGAGGAGTATAATTTATTGTTTGATGTAAGAAAAAACCAGGCAGGTGATTTTCGTTTTGTTGATCGATCCGGGAATATAGATATTCCTTTTGCTGCTGCTGCGTCCTACAAAGAATCGGAGCTCCTGATGTTGACGGCCCTTCGCATAGTATTACCACGCTACCGGTCGCAGCCCTTATATTATAATAAAGCCAGCATCATTATTGGGAACAACGAATATTATCCCGAAGTGGCACAGGATGTAAACGAACTTGCATTTTCAACCCTCAGAGAAAGATGGTTGGGAGAAATTTCAAAAACACTTACACGTCTTGCCATTAAACGTCTTTCGGAAATGGCAGTTACGCCAAAAGAAAAAGAGGATAAAGACGAAAAAGAAAAGAAGGATAAAGAAGTGCAGGCCATTTTTGCTACGGGACTAAAAATCTTCAACCTGGCAACTGAAAAAGCCGATACCCGCAACTGGCAAAGTCTTCCTTATAGTATTTCGTATACAAGAATTCCACTTCAGAAAGGAAAGAATACAATAAGTCTCATAGTGGAAGGCAGCAATGGCCATTCTAAAAGCAGTTCCATTGAAGTAGATAATACCGGTGGTCTTTACTTCAAAAACTTCTGTACACTCCGCAGGTAACTTCTTCCTGTAAATTCCCCTCCACATCCAACTTTGGGCATTCCGTTCAACAGCTAATTTTGCCGTTCACTCAATTTCCTGATTTTCCATTTTTGCTAAAGTGCTGGTTATCAACCCTCTGTCCTATCAAATTTTCAAATTATATACAATACCTGAAAATATTTGGTACTATGTGTTGCATAGTACCAAATATTACTTTAGTTTTGTTCTCACAATCATTATAACCCTATTCCGCTGAAAATGCGGGAGGAAAAAATCAGATCATGAATATCGAGAATACACAAAGCCAGATGCGAAAGGGGATCCTGGAGTTCTGCATTCTTTCCGTGATTCGCAGGGGGGAGGCCTACCCCAGCGATATCGTGGAAGAAATGAAACTGGCAAATCTCCAGATCCTGGAAGGAACGCTATATCCTTTATTAACCCGCTTGAAAAATGCCGATATGCTTACTTACCGTTGGGTGGAAAGCAATTCGGGGCCGCCCAGGAAATATTTTTCACTTACCGAAAAAGGAGAAGCTTTTTATGGTGATCTGGAAAAAACCTGGCTTGAATTATCAAATGGGGTAAATGCATTAACTACTAAAAAAGAAAATTAATTAACCCGCAAGGGGCTTCAACCAAATCAATCAAAAATGAAAAAGATCATCAACATAAATTTATCCGGCAGGGTAATTCCAATTGAGGATGCTGCTTACGAAAGTTTGCAAAAGTATATTGATAGCCTGCGGAGGTATTTCATTAATGAAGAAGGCCGCGACGAAATAATTAATGATATCGAGAGCAGGATGGCAGAACTGATGAATGATAAGATCAGGAAAGGTCAGGCTGCCATTACCGAAGCAGATATTGAAGAAATTATTGCTTCCATGGGAAGGGTCGAAGATTTTGAGGAAGTGGAATCCGGCGATAATACTCACGCTAATACCAGCGGTAATACATCGCCCAATTTTACAATAGGCGGTTCGCGATTTAAAGGCCGGTTATACCGCGATACATCAGATAAACTATTAGGTGGTGTTTGTTCGGGCATAGCCAATTATTTAAATGTTGATCCTGCTGTGGTGCGATTGCTGTTTGCCATCATCAGCTTTGGCGGATATGGCTTTGGTATCATCATTTATATTGCGCTTTGGATCATTCTTCCGGCAAAAAATCTTGAAACCTTTGTGGGTAAAAGATTGTTCAGAAATCCCGATGATAAAGTGATTGGTGGTGTTGCGGGTGGTTTGGGAGCCTACTTCAAAAAATCTGCAAATACCATACGTATCATCTTTGCTGCTCCTATTTTATTGAACGTTCTACTTAGCATGTTGAACTTTGTTTTCGATGATCACAACGGTATCAACTTTCCCGGCATTTTTGTAGGATCGCTTACCGGAACTTTCATTCTTGCCTATATCATTTTATGGATAGTGTTGCCGGAAGCCAGGTCGCCTTACGAGAAAATGGAAATGCGTGGAGAAAATGTTGACGTGAATCGCATCAGGCAGAATGTAAAAGATGAAATGGAAAATATTAAATCACGTGCAGAATCATTCAGTGAAGAAGTAAGAACCAGTGCAAAAGCATTTAGTGAAAGAGCAAAAAAATTCTCCGATACTAGAGGAAAAGAATTTGCACAGGAATTTTCATCTGCCGCCAAACCGGTTGCAACGGGGCTGGGTCATGCCATTGGTGTTATTGTAAAAGCCTTTATGATCTTTGTAGCAGGAAGTATTGCATTCGGATTATTTGTGGCACTTATTATTCTGGTTTTTGGTGGAGGAAATGCTCTCTGGTCGCCCAAATCCGGAATGCTCAACCTGGTTCTGGATGGTGGTTTGCAGAAAACATATTTCTGGGGTACTATCATATTCTTTCTGTTAGTACCGCTGGCAGGTTTTATCATCTGGCTGGTTAGAAGGATCATGAATGTGCGTTCTCAGAAAAATTATCTTGGATGGATCTTCAGCGCTTTGTGGACCATTGGCTGGGTGGCCATGATACTCCTGGTATCAAGCCTGGTGCGCGATTTCCGTGCATCAAGGGAAATAACAAGAGTAGTAACGCTTCAGCAACCTGCCGATAACCGGCTTGTGGTTAATGTTCCCGCTCCCGAAATAAAATACAATGGCGACCTCTGGTTCATTGATGATGATAATGAAGGATGGGACCTTACAAACGACAGTTTTTTCCTGGGTAATGTAAAAGTTTCTGTTGTGAAAAGCCTAGATAGTCTTTACTCTGTAAATCTAACTAAACAGTCGCGCGGCAGAACAGGTAGCGAAGCTATGGCACGTGCATCAAAGATCAATTACAATGTATTGCAAAATCAGAATCAGTTAATCCTTGGTAGCGGATACGGAATTGCCATAAACGATAAATTCAGAGCGCAGGAAGTGGAAATTGAAATTAAAGTGCCAGTGGGTAAAAAAATAAATTTTGATGCCTCTGTTATTCAAAAGTTTCACCCGGTTAATGTTAGGGTTCAGGAAAAACGCAGGCGAAACAGGGTGCGCGATTACGATATTGATGTTCGCGTTGAACCCTTTGTTTTTGAGTATAAAACCAATGTTGATTATGTAATGACGCCATGGGGCGACCTGGTAACCGTGGAAGAAGCCAGTATTACTCCTCCACCTGCTCCCGGCAACACCGATTCTCTTAACCGGATAATTGAGCAAAAAGAAAGAGAACTTGAAATATTGAAGCAGCAGAAATCCTCTAAAACCAAAACCCTTCAGTCGGGCAATAGAAAGCAGATGTCTGCAATTGCTATTGAACGCCCATTCTTTACTGTATTAATATGATGGTTGAAGTTGCCTAATCAGGCGCTCGGGCTCCCTTAGAGGAGCTTTTTGCTATACAAACATCTTTCATCTGCGTTTCACCTATTTTTGCATTCCAATTTTTAATATGAAACAAACTCCTTTTACCCAAAAACATATTGACCTGGGCGCGAAAATGGCTGAATTCGCCGGCTATAATATGCCCATTAGTTATTCGGGAATTAATGAAGAACATTTAGCGGTTAGAAAAAATGCCGGTGTATTTGATGTGAGCCATATGGGTGAATTTATTTTAAAGGGAGAAAATGCCCTCGACCTGATTCAGCGCATCACCACAAACGATGCTTCTAAACTTACTGCAGGCAAAGCTCAGTATACCTGCATGACAAATGAAAATGGTGGCATTGTAGATGATCTTCTTATTTACTGTATAGAAGAAAATAAAGTGTACATGATAGTGGTAAATGCCAGCAATATTGAGAAGGACTGGAACTGGATGCAGAAGCACAATCACAAGAATGTTGAAATGCATAACATTTCCGACGATACCTGCCTTTTGGCAGTACAGGGCCCGCAGGCAACTAAAATCATTCAGTCACTAACGGATATGGACATCCTTAATTTGAAGTATTACACTTTTGTAAAAGGAACATTCAATGGCGTGGAAAATGTTCTTATTAGTGCAACCGGATATACAGGTGCAGGGGGTGTTGAAATTTATTTCGAGAATAAAAATGATAATGCCAGCAAAATATGGGACTCTATCTTTAAAGCAGGCGCCGCACATGGAATTAAACCGGTTGGACTGGCCGCGCGCGATACCTTAAGGCTTGAAATGGGTTTTTGTCTTTATGGGAATGATATTGACGACACCACAACTCCACTGGAAGCAGGCCTTGGCTGGATAACCAAGTTTTCCAAAGAAGATTTTGTAGCCAAAGACATTCTTCAAAAACAAAAGGAAGAAGGTATTAAGAGAAAACTTGTAGGCTTTGAAATGATGGATAAGGGCATTGCCCGGCATGGTTACGATATTTGCAATAAAGATGGAAACAAGATTGGCTATGTTACTTCCGGAACGCAGGCTCCTTCTCTTGGAAAAGGAATAGGCATGGGGTATGTTGAAAAAGAGCATTCCTCCCCTGATACCATAGTTTATATCAAAATCAGAGAGAAACAACTTCAGGCAAAAGTGGTAAAGGTTCCATTCAGCTGATATGCAGCTTATTCATCTTACAACATATATAGCAGCTCCTGTTGAAAGAGTTTTTGACCTTTCGAGGAATTTATCAGTGCATAAATTCTCTATGAATAATTATGATGAACAGATCATATCAGGAAAACCTTCCGGGCTTATGGAAGCAGGGGACGAAGTTGAATGGCAGGCCAGACATATTTTTAAAAAACGAACCATGAAGGTGCGCATGGCAATTTTAAAATCGCCGGAGTATTTTAAAGATGAACAGGTAAGCGGTCCATTTAAAATGATGAAACATGAACACTACTTTAAGCCGGTTGAAAACGGAACGTTAATGATCGACCAGTTTTATTTTGAAACTCCATACGGAATTGCAGGTAACTTCCTTAACCGGTTTTATCTTAAAAAATACATGACTAAACTTCTGAATCAAAGAAATCAGTCCATTAAACAAATTGCAGAATCCAACCAGTGGAAACAATACCTGGAACAATGAAAAAACCATCTATACATACTGTTCTTTCTCCCGCTCTTTTACATCTTTACGATGTTACCAATACAATAGTTGTAGTAATTGACGTATTGCGTGCCACATCTACCATTGCCACTGCACTTTATAACGGTGCAAGGGAAGTTATTCCGGTTGACACTGTTGAAAGATGTATTCAACTGGGCCGGGAACTTCAGTGCATTACTGCCGGTGAAAGAGATGGAAAGGTTGCTGAAGGCCTTCAATATGGTAATTCCTCCTTCGAATATCCACGCGAATTTATTGAAGGAAAAACCCTGGTGCTCACCACTACTAATGGTACAAAGCTGTTGCACATGGCACTTTCAAAAGGTGCGCAGGAAATAGTTACGGGATCATTCTTAAACCTTTCTGCTGTTTGTGAGCACCTCACTGCTATGGGTAAAAACGTTGTTTTAGGTTGTGCTGCATGGAAGGATAGGCCTAACATGGAAGATACCCTGCTGGCGGGTGCAATAGTTAATCATATTAAACATGATTTTGAAGTGAATTGCGATGCCTCTCACATGGCTGAAAACCTATACAATATGGCCAAAAGCAATCTTTTTGAATTTATGAAGGCGAACGATGCCTCTCATTACCATCGCCTTATGAATTTTGGTGTTGAAAAAGATATCAGGCATTGTCTTACTCCCGATCTGGCTAATATCCTTCCGGAGTATATTAATGGGAAACTGGTGATCGGGAAATAGTGAGTAGTGAGTAGTGAGTAGTGAGTAGTGAGTAGTGAATATTAGAGCTGCCTGCCAACAGACAGGTTGTGAATACTGATTTAACAAACTGCTATAATTCCTGGTGAATTCAAAGGATTTTAACGGATAAATATTCTCCGGTCCATGGTATCTGCAAAGGTTTGCTTTAGTTTTGCCAATTGGCCTTGTTGAAGCCAGGCCCTCCGGGACCCTTCCCGAAAAAAATAAAATTCTTTACG